>NZ_JJQY01000050.1:0-26592 GCF_000979295.1 Methanosarcina sp. 1.H.T.1A.1
TCCGTCTCGTGGGCTCGGAGATGTGTATAAGAGACAGCTATTACGCGGTGCTCGGAATCTATGACCGGAAGTGCGGAAATTGAGTTATCTTCCATTATTGAGGACGCTTTCTCAATCCTTTCGTCTTCATATACATACCTGACATCCCGGGTGATAATTTCGTCCAGCTCATTGATTTTGCAGGCTACTGCTTTTGTAATGTCCCAGGAGGTGACGATGCCTTCAAGCTTTCCGTCCTCTGAAATGACTGGCAGGTGGCTTACACGTTCTTTTACCATGAGCCTTGATGCGTGCTCGATTGTTTCGTCTCGCGAGACCGAATAGAAATTCCGGTTCATAACGTCGCTTACGAGGATCTGCGAGAGGAAGCTCCTTATCAGGTAGTTCAGCTGTCCCTCTTCAAGCAGGAAAGCGTCGTGTCCGTATTGAGACCTGATTTCTTCGTACCTGGCATCAACTCCGTTTGCAGTAAGAGCCGAGACTATTTCCTGTGACTGGTAAGGGGGATAGAGCCAGTCCGAGGATATGGAAATTACAAGGTACTTTGCAGTAACTCCGGAAAAGCCCTCTATAAGGGAGCCGTTCCTTGAAAGGTCAAAGTAATCCACAGCTTTTGTAATGTACAGGTAGGAATTGGCATCAAAACGCTTCGTGAAATTATCTCCCTGGTAGTTCAGGTAGCTCTCAACCTGGAAGTTTGGGGCGAGATCATTTGAGGCGTCATTTGAGGCATCCGGGGAGAGTTCCGGGGAGAGTTTCGGGGAAAGTTCGGACAAATTCGTGTTTGTCGTGCCTGTCGTGCCCGCTGTGCCTGTCGTTCCCGCTGTACCGGTTATGCCTGCTGCATCCGCATCCTGCTGAAGCCTTCCGAACTTCTTCTGCATTGAAGCGTCGCTGAGGTATGTAATATGCCCGATCATGCGTGCAAGTGCGAGTCCCTGTGCAGGGATTTCTTTCCCGTAGTAGTTTCCCCCGTTCCATTTCGGGTCATCGGTTACGGCTTTCCTGCCGATTGCTCCGAAAGCAATTTGCTGCGGGGTTGTGGAGGCTGTGGTCGCTATTGCAATTGCTTTTTTTACCATATCGGGGTAGCTGACCGTCCACTGGAGCACCTGCATTCCGCCCATTGAGCCGCCCACAACCGCAAAAAGCTGTTTTACTCCGAGGTGCTCTACCAGTTTTTTCTGGGCCTTTACCATGTCTGCTATGGTAATTACGGGAAAGGAGATGCCGTAGTGTTTTCCGGTTTCAGGATCTATGGAAGAAGGGCCTGTAGAGCCCTTACAACCGCCCAGTATGTTTGAGCAGATGATGCAGTATTTTTCAGTGTCAAATGCTTTATTGGGGCCGATTACAATGTCCCACCAGCCGGGTTTTTTGTCGCCTGTATGGAACCCGGCAGCATGGGCATCTCCCGTAAGGGCGTGGCAGATCAGGATAACGTTGCTCTTATCGGCATTCGGCTTCCCGTACATTTCATACTCTATCCTGACGCCGGAAAGGGTTTTTCCGCTCTCAAGGCTGAAGGTTCCCGGGATTTTATAGTTCATTGAACGGACTATCCCGATGCTCTTGCCTTTTTTTTCCGAAAACAGTTTTTTAGATTTAGATTTGGATTTAGATTTCGAAGAACTCCCGGAAACTGCCATGCTCGCTCAAACCTCTGAAAGTGCCTGTTCGATGTCGAAAATCAGGTCTTTTTCGTCCTCGATTCCTACGGAAAGCCTGATGAAGTCTTCAGTTACTCCGCATGCCAGCTGTTCTTCTTTTGACAGCTGTTCATGGGTGGTTGAAGCCGGATGGATTACGAGGCTTTTGGCATCCCCGATATTTGCAAGGTGGGAAAAGACCTCAAGGCTTTCAATAAACGTTTTGCACTCCCCGATTCCGCCTTTAATCCCAAAGCCTACTATTGCGCCGGAACCTGACTTGAGGTATTTCTTTGCAAGCTCATGGCTCCTGTGAGACTCAAGGCCCGGATAGGAGACCCAGGAAACTTTCGGGTGGCCCTCCAGGAACTTTGCAACTGCAAGGGCGTTGTCGCAGTGTTTTTTCATTCTCAGGGGGAGAGTCTCAAGCCCCAGCGTGAACAGGAATGAGTTAAAAGGGGAAAGGCAGGCTCCGGTATCCCTCATGAACTGCACCCTTGCTTTTCCAATAAAAGCTGCCTTTCCGAAGGCTTCCTTATATTTCAGGCCGTGGTATCCGGGGTCGGGCTCGCAAATCTCAGGGAATTTCTCAGGGATCCAGTCAAAGTTTCCGGAGTCAATAATTACCCCACCTATCGAAGTCCCGTGCCCTCCTATGAATTTTGTTGCGGAACATACGACTATATCTGCTCCGTGTTCTATTGGCCTTAAGATCAGAGGAGAAACAGTATTGTCCACGACAAGGGGGATTCCTGCCGCATGGGCAATCTCTGCAAGTTTTTCAAGGTCAGCCACATCAAGTCCCGGGTTTCCTATTGATTCCACATACAGGGCTTTTGTGTTTTCGGAGATTGCATTTTTAAATTCCTCGGGGCTGCTTGAGTCTACGAATTTTACGGTCCTTCCGAGTTTGGGGAAAGTATAATTGAAGAGCTCGTAGGTCCCTCCATAGAGCTTGTCCCCTGAAACGATCTCGTCTCCGGGTTTTGTAAAGGTGAGAAGAGCCGTTGTAATTGCAGCCATCCCTGAGGCTGTTGCAAGGGCGCCTATGCCTCCTTCGAGGGCAGCGATTCTTTTCTCAAAGACATCGGTTGTGGGGTTCATCAGGCGCGTATAAATATTGCCTGCTTTTCTAAGCCCGAAAAGGTCGGCTGCTTCTTCAGTGTCTTTGAACACATACGCTGCTGTCTGATAAATCGGAACTGACCTTGCTCCTGTAGCCGGATCAGGTGTTGTTCCTGCATGCACGGCAAGGGTAGAAACTCCCAGATTTTCAAACCTCTTTTTTTTCAGGCTTTCCTTATTTTCCTTACTTCCCGTATTTTCCTTATTTCCCGTATTTTCCTTACTTGCTTTTTCATTCCGGTTTCCTTTTTCGTCCGTCATCTCATCTAACCTCCAGACCGTATTTCTCTGCTATCTCGACCAGGGAATCTCCCAGGTACTTTACTCTGTCCCGGGAAAGCCCGTACGTGCTCAGCTTCCAGGCTCTTGTTGCTCCGGGGAATAAGCCGACAATTCCTCTTTTTGAAAGTTCGTCGCTCAGGTAATAGCCCCTTTTCGGATGGCTTTTCGCAACCGTATCAAAACTGTCAGTAGTATCGATTTTGGAAAGGGCATGTTTTCGGGGGTATTCGGACAATACCTTGCTGCCGGAAATCGAAAGGAGCCTGTCCATCAGGTAGTTGGATTTGTCCACTTCTTCATCCCAGTGTTTTACCCGTTCCTTTACAGCCGGAAAAGACGCCATCATTGAGAACAGAGTCCCTCCCATCAGGGTGCAGCCGAGCATTTCAACTTCTTTTATGCCAAACTTGCGTTCAGTAAGGTCCCCTTTCATCTGAGTTGTCCTGAAGACGACAGGAGCCCACTCCTCGGTTGTTGCAAGGACCCCGGACGGTGCAGCAGAAGCCATGCTCTTATGGCCTGACCCTATTACAAAATCAGCTCCCAGATCTTTTCCGTCAACAGGCATTACCCCTACGGTATAGGCTCCGTTGTAGAGAAGCGGAATATCGTACTGGTGTGAGACCTTTGAGATTTCCTTTATCTCATGCTCGTTTGCCAGCTGATAGTCAAAATGGTCCATCATCACGATTTTAGGGGTTTTTCCGGTTTCTCTGATGATTGCTTCGATTTTTTCTGCGGTTGCTTCGGCTGTAATTATATTCTTTTCATTCAGGGGTACTTCCTTTACAATGCCGCCTGCGTTTTCCACAGAAAGAAACTCGGTATAATGAGAAAGGGAAGAGACAAGGGCAATATCTCCTTTTTCGAGTAAAGAAGATGCAACTGCCTGAAACCCTCTTCTTGCTCCCGGGACAACCCTGGCTTCATCCATATTGAGAAAATCTGCAAGTTCGGAATGGAAATCCGCAATTCCAGGCTTTGTGATCTTATCGAGCCTGAAAGGTTTTTTGCATGAATCACAGGTAGAATAGCCGTCTCCATAAGCTATAAGCGCCTTTCTAGCGTCAACGGTCAGCTTTCCGGCTGCCTGTATAGGCTGGATGTTTATGAAGGATTCTTCTCTGTCCCTGACCGGAAGATTTCCTGCAAGCCTGAAAACTTCGGGCTTTCCTGTCCCGCTTTCAAGCTCATTTATTACTTTTTTGAGAGCCGAGATCTTTTTCTGAAATTCCTGTTCTTCGGTTTCATTCAGACCCGTGGGTAAAGTCCCTCTGAAAATCTCCCTTATATCTTCAAGGGTAAACAAGGCTTCAAACGTCTTCTGTACCCTTATATCCTGCACCATTTTCTCTTCTACCTCTTTTTCAGCTGTTATTCAAAGTCAGAAGTGAGAATCGAACTCACGTATCTCCGGGTTGCAGCCGGAGGCATAACCACTCTGCCATTCTGACATACATTTGCTTTTTACGCATCATCACAATTGTGAAGATATAATCACAATTGTGATGCAAGTATAAATAATTTACCGTCAATATGAAAAAATGAACCGGGAAAAAATATGATACGGGACAGATCCTTTAGGAAAAATAGTTCAGGAAAAAAGTCAGGGAAAGGAAACTGCAGTCCTTTCTAACCCTGCAATCCTTTCTTTTAGATTCAATTTCCCCGGATCTCAAGCATCCTGTCCAGCGCTTTTTTTGCTTTTACTCTTATATGCTCCGGAACATGGACTTCGTATTCCATATTCTGGAGACTGTTGAGAATAGACTCGAGGGTGATTTTTTTCATATTATAGCAAAAAGCCTTCTCCGAAGCAGGATAGAATTTTTTATCCGGGTATTTTCGGTTCAGGTTTTTAACAATTTCCTTTTCAGTTCCTATTATGAATTCCGTCGAATCTGATTTTTCCGCCTCTTTTATAATCCCTGAGGTACTGAGAATGTGGTCAGCAAGGTTAAGGACCTCAGGCCTGCACTCGGGGTGTGCAAGAAATTCTGCACCAGGGTGCATTTTTTTTAATTCTTTTATCTCCTCATCCCCGATGTTCTCGTGAACATGGCAGAATCCGGGCCAGAGATGTATCTTTTTCTCGGTATGAAGAGCTACAAATGCGCCAAGGTTTTTGTCCGGGACAAAAATAATCTCCCTGTTTTCTACTGAATTTACCACATTTATTGCATTTGCAGATGTGCAGCAGATATCGGATTCGGCTTTTACTGCGGCTGAACTGTTTACATAGCATACAACAGCTGCTTCCGGATGTTTTTCTTTTTCTTCCCGGAGGGCCTTTACAGTGACCATATCCGCCATCGGGCAACCCGCATCCGGAACAGGCAAAAGGACTAACTTTTCAGGGGAAAGAATTGATGCTGATTCTGCCATGAAATGGACGCCTGCAAAAACTATAACCTCAGCTTTTGAATTCACTGCTTCCCTGCAGAGGGAAAGGGAATCCCCAACAAAATCTGCAACTTCCCGCACTTCCCTGCGGGTGTAAAAGTGGGCAAGGATTATGGCATTCCTTTCCTTTTTGAGTTTTTTTATTTCCTCTGCAATTAACTGATCTTCCATAATAATTCCATTTTCCATAGTAATTCCGTTTTCAAAGTGATTTCATTTTCAAAGTGATTTCATTTTCAAAGTGATTTCATTTTCAAATTAATTCCGTTTTCAAATTAATTCCGTTTTCAAATTAATTCCGTTTTCAAATTAATTCCGTTTTCAAATTAATTCCGTTTTCAAAGCAACTTAAATTTCAAACATGCTGCGGTTCATTCTGTCCACGGCTCAAGTCCTTTATTCTTGAGATAATCGTTAATTGCCTCATGAATCGCCTCTTCTGCAAGCATTGAACAGTGCATTTTTATCGGAGGGAGCCCGTCAAGGGCCTCTGCAACTGCTTTGTTTGAAAGTTTCCAGGCTTCTTTCAGGGTCTTTCCTTTGATAAGTTCGGTTGCCATACTGCTTGATGCAATTGCAGCCCCGCATCCAAAGGTCTGGAACTTCACATCCGCAATCCGGTCATCTTCGACTTTAAGGAAGATCTTCATTATGTCTCCACACTTTGCGTTCCCCACCTCTCCTACTCCGTCGCAGTTCTCAATGCTTCCCATGTTTCTGGGGTTTGAAAAATGGTCCATCACTTTAGCGCTGTAATCCATGATTTGTCCTCAAACATTAGTTTTCAATTTTCAAATTATTCCAAAGTCAGGTTCTTTTTACCCAAATTATCCTGCAGTTTTTCCTCACCAGTCTGCAGGTGCCTCTCAAAGAGTCCTGTACTCCTGAGGGGTCAATGGCGACATATTTCTGAGTCTCTGCACTATCTCAGGCAGGACCTCAAGCACCCTGTCCACATCTTCCCGGGTATTCATCCTTCCAGGGCTCAACCTCAGAGAACCGTGAACTATCTCGTGCGGAACTCCGCAGGCTGTAAGCACATGCGAGGGTTCAAGAGATGTAGAGTTGCATGCACTTCCCGTGGATGCAAAAATTCCTTTAGCATTTAACAGAAGCAGGAGGGATTCACCTTCTATGTATTCAAACGTGACATTTACGTTGGTTGTAAGCCGCTCTGTGGGATGGCCGTTGAGGTGGGTTTTCGGGAGTTTCAGAAGCCCTTTAATCAGGCGCTCTCTCATTTCCAGCAGGGTTTTATTCGTTTCTTCAATCTCGCCTGCTGCAAGCTCTATAGCCTTTCCAAGGCCCACGATGGCAGGGACATTCTCGGTTCCCGCCCTGCGTTTTCTTTCCTGAGCTCCGCCGTGGAGAAGAGGTTCTATTGTTGTTCCTTTTCGTATGTAGAGGGCTCCACAACCCTTTGGCCCTTCGAACTTGTGCCCTGAAAGGGATAGGAGGTCAATATTCATTTTTTTGACATCTATAGGGACATGGCCTATTGCCTGGACCGCATCTGTGTGGAAATATATCCTGTTCTCTCTTGCGATTTTTCCGATTTCTTCTACAGGCTGAATTGTCCCTATCTCATTGTTCGCAAGCATTATGGAAATGAGTATTGTGTCGGCTCTGATCGCATTTTTCAGCTCCTCAGGGGACACTCTTCCATATTTATCCACCGGCAGGTACGTTACCTCAAATCCCTGCCCTTCCAGCCAGATACAGGTGTGAAGGATTGCATGGTGTTCAATAGAAGAAGTGATTATGTGATTTCCTTTATTCCTGTTTGCAAAGGCTATCCCCTTTAATGCCCAGTTATCGGATTCGGTGCCTCCGGATGTGAAATATATCTCATTTTCTTCAGCCCCGATGGCATCGGCGACCTTTTTTCTTGCTTTTTCTATCGCACGTTTTGAGATTTTTCCCGGATCATAGATAGAAGAAGGATTTCCGAAGTTTTCTGTCAGGTAGGGAAGCATCTCCTCAACAACTTCTTTTCTTGCAGGAGTTGTAGCAGAGTTATCCATGTAAATGGTCCTGTTTTCAACTGTCACATTTGCACCTTTACAATTGTGAGTGATGATAACTGATGATAACAATTGTGAATAAACATAACAATTGTGACTATTTAAGTTTTATCCTGGAAAATTTCCCTGATAGAACCGATGAAACAGCTGAAATTCAGCAGTCCCCTTGAGAATATTGCTTCGTAGGTAAATCTTATTATTATTTTTAACACTGAAAATAAATATATATGTATATCAGATATATTCGTTCTCAATTGTAAAACCTAAAGAAGTGATGATAATCATGGAAACTCCGTGTCAGAAGATTGTGTGGGATCTGGTCCCCGCAATAAGGGCCAGTCTTGCAATCGAACTTGTAAATAGAGGACAGTCACAGGCAGCTTCTGCAAAGCTACTGGGGATTGCTCCGTCGGCAGTTTCCCAGTATATTTCGGGAAAAAGAGGATACAGAATCGAGTTCCAGGGCGAGACGAAAGAATTGATTGAAAAACTTGCTCAGGACTTAATCGACAATAAAGTCGAAGACTTTGTACCAAGGATCTGCAAGATATGTACAAGTGCAAGAGGAATTGAGAGCGACTGCAGTAGCACCTGTGTTGCGGAAGAACCGGCAGTTAAAAAGAAGAAAGCTAAAAAGTGAACTGAAAACAAAAAGTGAACTGAAAGAAATGACATATTCTGATTTTTAATAAGTTCACTTTAAATCAGTCTATTTTATCAGTCTATTTTAAAACTTTTATCTCATTCTGGCATCCACCTTACTGACTCTTCTATATTCATCTTCTATATTCATCTTCTATATTCATCTTCTATATTCATCTTCTATATTCATCTTCTATAATCACGCCTATGATGTCTTTTTAGACTCTTAGTTTTTCCTTTGCAGTTCATTACAGTACGCTGTCTGCTCGATAACTTTATATTTAAGACCACACGTAGTTCACAATTGTGAATTTCCCTGCATACTCCTTATTACAGCGTATGATTGAGGGTCCAATTCAAGCCGGTGTGAACTATGGAGAACGGCAAATTTCAGGAAAAAAACTGCAGCAAAAAGGCGGATAATATGGAGCGAATATACTCAGACATAACCCGGACAATCGGTAACACGCCGCTTGTTCGGTTAAATCACATTACTAAAGGTCTTCATGCGGATGTGGTGGTAAAAGTGGAGTCCTTTAACCCGATGGGAAGTGTAAAGGACAGAATCGGATTGGCAATGATCGAAGAAGCCGAACGTGAGGGGAAAATCAAAGAGGGTACCACCATTGTTGAAGCTACAAGCGGCAACACCGGCATTGCTCTTGCAGGTGTATGCGCTGCCCGCGGCTATAAGCTCATCCTTGTTATGCCTGAGACAATGACTGTAGAACGAAGAAAACTGCTGAAGGCCCTGGGAGCAGAGCTTGTCCTGACCCCCGGGCCCGAAGGGATGAAAGGGGCGGTCAACAAAGCAGAACAGATGGCTGCAGAAGATCCTGCTCTTTACTATATACCCCAGCAATTCCAGAACCCTGCAAATCCTGAAGTCCACCGCAGGACAACTGCCGAGGAAATATGGCGAGATACGGACGGAAAAGCGGATGTGATTGTAGCAGGTGTGGGAACAGGAGGGACAATCACAGGGATTGCCAGTGTTCTCAAAAAAAGGAACCCTGCTTTCAAGGCGGTTGCAGTCGAACCTGCCGAATCTCCCGTGCTAAGCGGCGGAAAGCCGGGCCCGCACAGGATCCAGGGAATAGGGGCAGGTTTCATTCCGGATGTACTCCGGCTTGACCTTGTCGATGAAATAGTCAGGGTAACTGCAGATGATGCCATTGCCACAGCGAGAAGGCTGGCTAAGGAAGAAGGCATCCTTGCAGGGATATCTTCAGGGGCAGCTGTATACGCAGCCCTGCAGGTAGCATCCAGGAAGGAAATGAGCGGGAAAATGATTGTTGTTATCCTGCCGGACACAGGGGAGCGTTATCTGAGCACCGATTTATTTGACTGATCCATTTGACAATTTTGATTGATCTTTTTGATTGATCTTTTTGATTGATCTTTTTGACAATTTTAACTAATTTATTTGACAATTAATGCTGGAAGATTTCAATGGGAATCCGGGAAGATATCAGAGAAGATATCAGGACAGTTTTTGAAAAAGACCCGGCCGCAAGGTCCAGGCTTGAGGTACTCTGCTGCTATCCGGGGCTGCACGCTATCTGGATGCATCGGGTAGCGCACTCTCTCTGGAACAAACACTTCTATTTCCTTGCCCGGTTGACATCTCATATCTCAAGAGCGCTCACAGGCATTGAGATCCATCCCGGAGCAAAGCTCGGGAAGCGGGTATTCATTGACCACGGGTCCGGAGTTGTAATCGGAGAAACTGCTGAAGTAGGTGATGACGTTCTCATATACATGGGAGTTGTGCTGGGAGGGACAGCCCTGGAAAGGACAAAACGCCATCCTACTGTTGAAAATGAGGTGGTTCTGGGTTCAGGTTCAATCGTGCTCGGGCCAATTACTATTGGAAAAGGTGCTAAAGTAGGCGCGGGTTCGGTTGTGATCCGGTCAGTCCCAGCCGAAGCTACCGTGGTGGGCGTTCCTGCCAGGATTGCAGGGCCGCAATCCTCCGGGCTCGTGGGGCAGCTGAATCACGATAAGTTGTCGGACCCCGTGCTTACTGTGGTAAGCCAGATGCTTGACCGGTTAAGCAGGTTAGAAGAACGGTTTCAAACTCATGGGGAATCTTCACCCATATCCGCGCCCATATCCGCAATAACCTCGCAAAAAACCGTGCTCAACGAAGATGAGCAAATTTATTCCCTGCTAAAAGACGTGATCGACCCTGAGGTTGGAATAGATATCGTCAACCTTGGCCTGGTCAAGGAAGTTATCGTGGAGGGAACAAGTGTGAACGTAAACCTTGTATTGACAACGAGTGCCTGTCCCATGATCGAATACCTTAAGGACCAGGTCAGGCGAAAAGTTCTGAGCGTCAACGGGATAGAAAAGGTTACTGTCAATATCCTTGACGAGCCCTGGAAATGGGGGCAGGTCAACAGAAAGGCATTCCAAAGATAAGTGCAACAGTACGCTGCTCTTTTCGCTTCGCTCAAGAGGGCTAATTTATAGGCTATAGTAGGGGCTTCGCTCGCTCAAGCAGACAAATTTATGGGTTATATTGGTGAGCTTCACTTACGTGGACTGAATTACAACGCGAAAAAAAGAGAAAAGCCAGAATGTAAAAGTGACATCAAAAGACTTTGATCAAGACAGAATTAAGTCCTGCCTGAAAAATGCACTTATACTTTTCTGTTTTTCATTTTTTGAATTATATCTATGAAATATTCGGTTTCCCTTTTCACATCGTCGCTGCAAACTACTGCGGAAATTGCAACAAGGCTGTCAGCTCCATTTTCAACTACAATTTTGCAGTTTTCTTTATTTATTCCCCCAATAGCAGCTACCGGGATTTTTATCGCATTTTTAACTTCTCTTATTCTGGCAGGACCAATTCCCTTTCCTGCATCTTTTTTAGTGGAAGTATCGAATATGGATCCCAGGCCTAAATAATCAGCGCTACTTTTTTCTGCTTCGATTGCTTCCTCAACGTTGTGGACAGTAAGGCCGATTATCTTATCTGCGCCCAGAAGTTTTCTTGCGGTTTCAATTTGCATGTCGTCCTGGCCTATGTGAACTCCATCCGCATCAACTGCCAGAGCAACGTCAATTCTGTCATTTACAAGAAAGATTGCTCTCTCACCGCATATTCTTTTGATTTCGGATGCTTCGTTGACCATTTCTTTTGTACTCTTGTTTTTCTCCCGGTACTGAACAATCTTGCAGCCTGCTTCAACTGCTTCCTTTACATCGGATAAAGTCCCTTTCTTTGAGAGTCCGGAGTCTGTTACAAGGTAAAAGTCGATCTCTTTTAAAAGAGAGGTTTTCTGGTTGAAAGGTGTCTGATTGAAATTTGTTTGAGTGGAATTTTCCTGGTCCATAATGCTTCAACCCATTCAGCATACGTGTTTTAAAAATAATTAGAATCCAGCTGGTTATAATAATTATAATAATAATAAGGTAGCCAGCTCGTAAATTGTTGATATTGTGATAATCGGTTTTTCTGTGCCTGATATTTAGAGATTCATTTCTTCAAAGGCGGCGGCCCGGTCGCCTGGGCGCGGGAAGGAAATGATTGGAAGATGCCATTCGGGATGGCATGGCAAGGTGCACTAGCAAGGGTGCACTGGCAGAGCACCCCGGAATAGTATCCAGGCAGATTAAGCAAACCGCGTGGAAGTCCCTTTTTCCTGATTCATTTTTCTTCGACTTTCATCATGTCCTTTACTTTCTCATCTGACAGGTTGAACACTTCGTCATACAGGTGAACCTTAAAACTTCCGGGCCCGCTTGACTTTTCAGCTGCAAGTTCTCCTGCAACTCCAAAGTAGCATAAAGCATCTTTGGCGGCATCACAATAATCCGGATTGACTGACGCAAATGAGCCGATTATAGATGCAGCCATGCAGCCGGTCCCGACAATTGACCCCATTAGCTCATGCCCGTTCTTCACAATAAATGTCTTATTTCCGTCACTTATTATGTCTTCTTTTCCTGTCATTACTACGATGCAGGATTCTGCTTTTGCGAATGCTTTTGCAACTTTTTCGGGATCGGCATTAATTGCGGTTGCTTCTACACCTTTTGTTTCAGCTTTTTCGCCTGCCAGTTTTGCAATTTCTGAGTAATTGCCTTTGATGATGTCAATGTGGACCGAACCAAGGAGTTTTGCAGCCATTTCATCCCTGAATTTCGTAGCTCCAACGCCGACTGCATCAAGTACCACCGGGATTTTCTTTTCGTTTGCAGCGGCAGCGGAGAGCAGCATGGAATCTATGATTTCGGATGTCAGGGTTCCGATATTGAGCACAAGAGCCGACGAGATCTTTGTCATGTCGGCACATTCTTCAGGAGCATGCGCCATTACAGGGAGCGCACCAAAAGCTCTTGTCATATTTGCGCAGTCGTAAATAGTTACCCAGTTCGTGATGTGATGAATCAGGGGTTTTGTTTCCCTTATTGTTTTTAGTGGGTCCTTCATCAGTATTCCTCAATAGACGTTTTAATTTTACGTGGCTTATAGGTATATAATAATTAGCAAGATCTGCGTGTAGTGAATGGGCAGGACTCTTAGTTAAGCATTAAAGGTTCTTAATAAGCATCAGTAGTATAAGCACTAAGTAGCACTGAGACTTGCAGTTAAACCTGCAGGACTCGTAATAAAGCATTAAAGATTCATAGTTAAAAATGCTCCTGATTTTTGATCCTTTCCGTGTATAAAAACCCTGTCCCGTAAATTGTGATGTTTCTTGCTTTTGTCATGTCATCATACGGAGAACAGCCAAATATGATTTATGCGCTCATACTTCAGCAAAAATTGACATTGAAATTCTGTTTTTCTTAATTTTGCGGCAAAAATCTTTGCTAATTCGCGGTTCATTTTTCTAAAACACTGGCAGAAGGATAGAAAAAAGGACAGATATTAAAAATGGATTAATGGGGTAAACCTGCCCATCTGTCAGGAAATTCAGGCATCCCCACTATGCTACTGTGACTGCTTCCTTACCACTTCTAACACTGTAATTCTTTTTTTACACGTATTGTAGCTAACTTTGAATCCGTACCGTTTGCATTGCTTACTGTCAGACAGACGGTATAGTTTCCTGCTGATAAATAAGTATGAACCGGGTCCTGTTCGTTTGAAATATCTCCATCCCCGAAGTCCCAGTACCATGCATCCGGTGTTCCTGTACCGGTGTCGGTAAAAGAGACGTTCAAAGGTGCATTTCCTGAGCTAACATTGCCGGTGAAATTTGCGACGAGATTATTCGATGTATTTGAGAGATCATACAGATAAATATCTCTTCCTTCACAAAATTCCGGATTATTGCGACAATCTGCATATACTATTTTATCGCCATAGACAGACGGGCTGAATGCAAGGTTACTGGTAGTTATGCGGGTTGTCCTTGCAGCAGATATCTCATACATGTAGATGTCTTTATTACCCCCACTATAGGGATCGCCTACCGTATATACAATCCAGTTACCGTAGATTGCAGGCTGATATGCACTTACGTTACTGGTAACCTGAGTCGTTTTGTTGGAAGCAATGTCATACATATATACGTTGCCTGATTCCGTCCAGACTACGATATTTCCGTAGATATCGAGTTCGGATTCGGGCATTGAGCTGTTTGTAGTTGTTATTTTGCCTGTTTGTTGAGTGGATATATTATATAAGTAGATATCATAAGCATTGCTGCTATTCTCCTGCGACCACACTACTTTTTTACCGTATATGGCAGGAAAACTGTAAACTGCGGCGATCTTCGTTTCATTGTGAGTATTGAGATCGTAAAGATAAATCCCATCATTTTGGTGATCCTCACCATAATAATAGTTATTAGTATAGACTATGTAGTTCCCGTAAATATCAGGAATACGCCTTCCGGATGCTATAAGGGTTTCATTGCCTGTAGAAATATCATACATATAGACAGTTTCACTATCCGAGGTCCATACCACCTTATCTCCATATGCATTAAGATTACTTCCTGCCGAATTCCCTGTAATATCTGTCAGGTTTCCGGTAGTTAGATCGTAAGCATGTACATCATTCCCGGCACACTCTGTCCAAAAAACATAGTTGCCATAGATTGATGTTCTCAGTGTTAACCTCTCATCCTGTGTGAGCTTATTTTCCGTTCCAGCCGATGCAATTGTCACCAGTGCAACAGAAATTAAAAAAATTACAAATATCGCTAGAGTTTTATTTTTCATATCCAACCCCCACATGTGCCATTGAAAAAAATCTAACAGATTTCTGATTTAGCTTTGCAGCACATATTATTTATTTAGCTCTTATAAAATATATGCATAATCCTTAGATTGATAAATTATCTGTTATTAAAAGCTAAAACCGGGAAAAGTAGAGTGGTTTTACCAGAACTTCTGCTCAATGAAACAGGAAAAAAGAAAAAGCGAAAGAGTTGAGAGTAAGCAGAGACAGGAGAGTCAGCAAAGACAGGAGAGTCGGCAAAGACAGGAGAGTCGGCAAAGATAGAAGAGTCAGCAGAGAGAGTAACCTGCCGACCCCCGGTGAAAGAACCCAAACCGGACTGCTGGTAACAGTAAACCGGAACCACTGGTAACACTTAGAGCTTATCTGGTGACAGTAAGAGCTTATACGGTACTGGTATCGTTCGCCTCTAACTGGTAAAAGTGGTACTCGTATGGTTGCCAGGTATCTTCGATGGTTCCATCAGTAACGTTCACGGTTCTGTTCTCCCATAAGACATCATACGTCCCATCTGGCACGCCGGAAATTGTTGCATTATTTGCCGTGCCGTTTGCTTCAGTAAAATCAAGCATACTTGATGATGCAACTAACTTTCTATCGTCTGCATCAGTAAATATGTAAGCTGTAACTGCATCGATTGTGCCGCCCGGATCTGATGTTATATTTGTCCTGCCGCTGGTTACGTTTGTTGTCAGGAGTGTCCTGTTGTCGTTCATAATCCAGGGCCAGACCTGTTCATATTTCGGCTTAAAGCTGACCCATCCGGCATAGTTTGGAGTATCTTCTGCGTATTTGTAAGCATATGAGAAAACACCCTGCGCCCCGCCCAAAATTCCCATCACGATCTGACTTTCATGACGCGCCGCCACTTTTTGCTCAGAATCCAGGTCCGGGTCCAGATCATTCACCTCAAGAGCCTGACCGAATGCTTCTGTTGTTACATATATTGTTTTTCCTGCATTTTTCCAGTCAGGGGCATTGGCAATAAGATTCCCATATACCCAGGCGTGCGGGCGTTCTGGATGAAATTTTGTGTAGGTGGTGAAATAACAGGCATCCAGCCCCGGAATAAATTCCTCATCGTCAGGCCCGGTCTGCATATCCCCTAAATAATCGCCGGCAACAGCATCGGGGAAGTATTTCTTCATACCCGTGCGCATGGCGATAAGCGTTGAAGGGTCTCCTTCCTCGTCAGGGAAATATACCCCATAGAAATCATCATCAGTAACCCCCAGATCCCTGACTTCTTTCCAGAAGCTTTCAGACTCCATCTGCGGGCCGCCAGTAGCTACCAGATATTTCGAAATCCCCAGCTCTTTGCCTCTATTTACGTTGTCAACAAACTGCTGCGGAGTTATAGAAGTGCTCCATCCGAGGTGGACAAGCGTAGCGTTATCCGTTAAAAACTGAGTGCCTGTCTCCCATCCCATCATCCCGTATGCCGGAACCATACCGCGCGGATACGGAAATTCATTATTTGCCGCCGAGTCATTATCCGAAGCATTTTGCTCGCTAGATACCTGTGCAGCAGATGAGCCGATAATTAAAAAACAAGCCAGGACTGCTGAAGTCAAAAATGTTAAGGATAAATTCTCCTTATTTTTCATTTATTTCAATCCCCCATTTTCCCTTTTGTTTGTGTATGTCAGTTATCCAGTGATTATTATAAAATTGGATGATATTTATAATTGCAGGTGTATGCGAGATTGAAAAACATCAAATTCTCATTCATGCACACGTTTTTTATTATGAAAACTAAATCTTTGGGTCATTCACTAATACGTGATTAATGTTTTCATAACGTTCTCTCCAACATGGCTTTTGCTTGCGTTTATGTGCTCGTACAGCAGGATGACCACAGTAGCGCCAAAAATACGGAAAAAAGAGCAGAAACTGGATTTCGATTAATTTGGAATAATAGCAATCGACGAAGGTGTTTGTGGGTTTGAACTCCACTCCTCGCATTAAATCCTGGGGATATAGGTATCTCTAAAAAACGCAACGCTGTTTGCAAAGATAATGCACAATCTTTATTTTTCAAAAGTTTCCCTGCCCAAAACATACTATAGCTATAATACAGGTTTAATAAAAAATGCGAATTTTTGTATAGATATGTAGTAAATTCGCATAACTTATTTTTTCAAAAGTTATAGTATATCACAATACTTTTCAGATAGGCTCTTAGTATCAGCTTTTATTTTTTAATTCCTATTATTATTTCACTGTAAGGCAAATAAGATATCAAATAAACACTAAAATAACTTAATAAAAGTGATGATATAAACAAAACTGGATAGAATATCAAATGGTTAAAATCTACGCCAAATTGTGGAAATATTAATGTCACAATTATTGCAATATATAAAGCATGGATTAAATAGATTCCAAAAGAGTATCTGCCAATAAGTAAAATCGTTTTTGAATAGTTTGAATATTTATTTTTAATGATTGAAAAAGTTAAGATAAAAAGTATTGAAAAAATAAATGGATAATATATTGATGCGAGAAGATAAGGAACTAGAAAATAAGATTGGGGAATACTGTAATAACTTCCATATTTAATCATTCCATTAATCCAGAAAGCAGAAATCACTCCTGTAAGGAGTATTATTGTTGGAAGAATCCATTTTTTAGCTTTAGATATTTGAGCTATCACATATTCATAATTTTGACATACATATATTCCAAATATAAAATAAAAGATATGAGAAAAAAATACACGATTTAAAATGATATAAACGATTTCATTAAAATAAGTTATAGAGTTGAAGTAAGTACTTGAATCAAAATAATCTATGGCAGTGCCTTTAATTATTATCCATACTTGTTGTGTAATTAACACCAAAAAGATGAAATAAAATATTTTCCCGTTATTCGCAAACTTTTCATATGTTTTCATAATATAAGGGTAGAAAATATAAAATTGGATTATTAATGCAAAATACCATAAATGAGAATAACTACTTGCCGTAAGGAAATTAAATATTATTGTCATTATCGAAGGGATTTTTAAATTGCCATTTATTGCAGAAAGTGATATATTATATAATATATATATTGTTGAAAAAATAATATATGGAGGAAGTATTGATTTAGCTCTTTTTTGTAAAAATAATTTTTGTGAAAATTGACCTTTATATTTGATGGAAAGAGCAAAACCAGATATAAATATGAATAATGGAACAGCAAAGTGTGAAAATACATCTATTATTACATTTATTATTAATAACAGATTTACATTTGGTATTTGTGTGAAGTTCGCAGAAGTATGAATCGCGACTACGGCTAATATGGCAAATCCTCTTAAATAATCAATTTCTTCAATTCTCTTTGTTTGTCGAATAGAGAGATCTTCCATATTTATATTAAAAAGTAATATAATATATATAGATTACGCAATTTTTATTATCGATTATCATTTTATCCTCAACTTCAAATACCACTTATAGCTATTCTTTCCATAGCTTCACTTCAATCAGGCTGATAACCGCTAGGTCCACAAGAAACCTGAAAGGCTCCTGAAGGTCATAGGCTAAGCTGTTTTTACTTGGTGTCATCTCGTGCAAAAAGCCTACATGAGCATCCAGAACTACAGTATTTATGGCTCTCAAACACTCAGCTTCAAGCAGAGAATAACCATAATTTCACACTTCACTATTTTTGCCGTTCCAGACAAGTTTGACTTCTATTTTTTTCCTCAAATAAAAGGAAATGGTTTAACCATGAAAATCGAAGTTATGTAAATTTATTATTCACCAGTCAAATACAAAAGTTTATAATGATCAGCAAGAATTTACTTTAAAGTTGTTAATTTTATTTGTATGATAAAAAGTATTAAATTAATCAATTTCAAATGTCTTAATGATGCCGAAAAGAATACTAGCGTGATTTGAAAAGGGGGATCCTATGAAACACTTCATTACAAAAGACACGCCTGTTACGGAAGAGGCACTTAATGTCCTCGCTCATTTGCCCACGAAAAGTCTTCCTGCGATAGTTGAAGATGAATTCTTCTTTAAACTGAGCGACCACAATATTATGCGTATAGCAGTTTTACTTGCTCAAAAAAGCTATGATGAAGGCGGCTGTCCTATCGGCGGCGTCATCATCGATAACAATACGCACCGGATTGTCGGCAAAGGGCATAATACGCTTGTGCAGGACAACGACCCTTATAACCACGGTGAAACTTCTGCCATACGCGATGCGGGACGGCAGGACTTCAGCAATACCACAATTTTCACAACGCTCAGCCCCTGCGACGTTTGCGCCACATTGATATACATGCGCCAGTTCGACCGCGTGGTCGTTGGCGATGTTACGAACGCCTCGGGCAATGAACAGATGCTGCGCGAGAAGGGCGTCAAAGTCGATATCCTTGAAGACCCTGTGGGAATAGCATTGTATGCGAAATATCGGGCTGAAAAACCGGAGCTTGACATGGAAGATTGGAAAGGCCTGGCTGCCGTTCGCAAGTCCCGAAAAGACCAGGCTTAATAAAGAAGCTTATCTCAAAAACTAATCAAACCCTCTCAATTATTTACCCTTTCCAGAACATGAGCGTTAAGAGTAAACAGTTTCTCCGACCTGGCGTTCTGCTTCATACAACCCCATTATTCCTTTACTTTATTGCACGAAGCAAAAAACTTGATCCCATAACCGGCATCACAACCAGCCAGTAAAGTAAATAAATTGCTATGAGACCGCCACTAAAAGACGCTTCTTGTGGGTGCCTTGATGAAATTTCCCAGACTGCAAAGAAAAGGGAAAATATAGAAATAATACTCGCTGTAGATGAAACTGCAAGATATGCTTTCATCGAGTATGGATGCCCATGCAAAGATAAAAAGACCAGTAGCGAGAATGGGGACAATAACGCTAGAAGTGTTATCACGAGGGGTGTTACGAGGTACCTGTAGCCACTAAGAAGTTCTCCACCACTAACTTCCCAAAAACTTACAATAACCAGTAAAAATAGCGAAATACAAAACGGGACTGCCAGATACCATCCGGGTAGTTCTTTTCTTGCTTCTAATAAGAAAAGCACAGAACCGAAAAGAGAGATAGTGCTCATAAATTCTACAATGACAGCTTCATCGGAACCAGGCAATAAGTGGAACAGGTTGGTTATAATTGCGATCACAGCCATAAAGATAACAGACATCAATGCCATCGCAATTTTGATCCTCATTAAATCGCCCCTATGAAATATAGATTGCCAGCTCAAAGTGTTTACTGGAATATACCTTTTTGAGGGGATTTATTAAAAAAGCCAATATGAAAAAAAATATACGATAAATCAGATAACCTAACACTTTTGTATCAAAGATGAGGTTCCTGACTATAGCCGTTTTTCTGCCAATCAGCAAGACTTATTGATAGCTGCTCTCATAGCCTTCAAATTGGAAAACCTGGTTCGAACGTAATGTTCCAGACCATATTTCCATTCTTTGCATTCGGGTCGGCCTTTGTTAATGAACATAGCCTGGTTGGCGCAGCCTCCCATGCAGATGGGCAGCATCTTGCATTCTACGCAGTCGGGATACTCGAAAGGCTCCCAGGTCAGCCACTGGATCTCGCGGTTTTCCTTATCCTTTTTTTGCCGTGCCAGGTCGCCGATTTTTCCGATGCTTGCGGACTTGTTGCCTATTTCTGTCCAGCACTTGTACATGTCCCCGTCGGGGTCAAGCACAAAAGCATTCGTCCGATTGGCGTCGCAGGCACGGGCAAATCTTGGGTAAAAGGACTCTCTGCCTGCATCGAATCCCATCTGGTTTAAGTTTTTATAAAAATTCTGGTTTATTATAGAGAATTCTTCTGTCAATATGCAGGAACTCTCATACGACTTGCATCCCGCTGTATAAGGTATAACATGGCCCAGGTAAATGAATATGTCACTCAGGTTGTTATCCTTTAACACATCCAGAAGGCTGCTTATATTCTCGATGTTGGAGCGGTCAGTGTTTACGCGGATATATGTCTCGATATCGTTTGCCTTCAGAAGTTTGATTCCTTCAAGAATCCGGTCGAATGTCGGGCCGTTGCTCCCTTTAAGCATTCTACGGCTGTTATGCACTTCGCGAGGCCCGTCCAGGGTAATATGAATAAACTTAATTCTGCTCTTCTTAAGGTTCTGAACGGTTTCAGGATCTTCTGAAATTAGATAGCCGTTAGTGATCATGCCAGCAGAATATCCGACTTTATTCTCTTCTGTAATGGCAATTATTTTCTGAGATAAATCAAAAATAGTTTCTTTTGCCAGAAGTGGCTCTCCGCCATACCAGGTTACAAATACATCTTTTCCAGTCTTTACTATTTTTCCGATGTAGTTAAGCAAATCCTCTTTTACCTCGTCTGGCATGAAAACATTTTGACCCTCATTCTTGCCCTGGCTTTTGTCCAGTTGTTCGTAACAATAGGCGCAGGCAAAATTGCAGGCTAAAGTGGGGGCAATAACCAGTCTGACTATCTCGCTGTCATACTTATCGCTGTTATAGGCAAATTTGACCGTTCTCAGCTCATCAGCAGCGTCGTCAACGACGAATCCTCCCTTTCGTAGCTCATCAGCAAACTGCTTTTTGTCTTCTGGCAAGAGAGCGTAATCAAACTGAGAAACGTTCAATAAATCTATTCGGATCTTGCTCACTTCAGCTAGTGCTGTAGTAAGACTGTTAAAAATCATTACCTTTTCAGGGTCATCGGTTGACCAGACAAAATTATAGATGGACGGTTTCATAGTTTTAACGTATATTTAACCTGTTACCTATACTGCTTTTACACTCGCAGAACCCGCAGCCTCCTACACCATCGCATCCGACGCATCCCCCATTCATTTGAGTCAATTTTTGGGGCAATACCAGGTAGATAACATCAGCAGATTCCTCTAAGACTTTAACTTTCACATCTGCCTGAGTCTTCAGGCCCAGTTGTCCGACTGCTTGCTCCGGATCGTCCAATAATGCTTGCTTGAACTCCGGGTTCAACTCTGCTTTAGAGATAATGTGTTGCTTGAACTCCTCGCGGGACAGTGTGTCTGTCGTTTTGATTTCCTTTTTAAGTTTTTTCATTATTTTTACCTCCTCTCAAATATCAAAAAATGATTCTATTTTTTCAACTGTTTATTAACAAGCTTAAGAATCATAAAAAATAATTTCAAATTATACTCTGGAAGTGGATCTATAATCAAATTTTCCAAAAGAATCTTCAAGGACAATATCAGTGACAGTAACTTGAAATTATATTTTTCATAATTCCTGAGCAAACATTTCAACTTTATTAATAATAAATAATCATCCATAGTATAAATATGTGACTACAGATATAATTATCAATTATAATATACATAAAATAATTTCTGTTTTTTGTTTAATCTTATAAAGGAATTGATATTCAAAAATAAGCTCGTTAAGACTCTTATTTACTGGCTTTTCAAAATCAAGTATTAAAAATAGACTGGTAGACTAGCAGAAAAATATTGTGAGACAATATAAATTATGAAAAAATGAAAATTATGAAAAAATGAAAATTATGAAAAAATGAAAATTATGAGACACTGTCAATTTACAATAGACAACCTGGCTATTATGGATACTGGAGATTATAATTGACTTTATAGTATCCTTAACGGCAGTATACCAAAAGTTCTGTAAATCAGGAATGACTCCATACCCATTTTTTCTTCAACAATTAAAAGGACACAGAGCCAATCAGAATATACTGAACTTTATCTATACCGTCCTTCCTGCCACGCACAGAGTATGGCCAGCAAACCAGAAACGATTCTTACATCCGGAGCACATGTTTACAGGCTCGCTGTTTATCACATTAACGGAAATGTTTACTTCTTTTTTGATCTTGCATCCACGATTTCACATCCGCTATAGGAATAGGACTGCAAGTCCGGTTTTCCGGATCAAGTCGCTATTTTGTGTAAAGCTTTCAGGGCTGAATACTTTTTATTCTCCAGAGTTACGCTGTAGTAAGGCACCAGTTTGGGAGAAAAGCCCAGGATATAATCCGCAAATCTGGGAACGTTTCCTGCCATAACATTCATGTATTCAAAATTTCTGGCCTTCAGGTCAAGAAACTCCTTATAATAGAGCAGGGCATTGGACCCCCTCAGGCTAAAAGCCGGGTCCCGGGCAGAAGACCAGGCAATCGTGCCTTTTTTCCCGTAAAGGGTCAGATGTGCTGCAACCGCTTCTCCTTCAGGAGTTTCGGAAACAAGCATGTAGCCAATATTTTTTTCCCGAATCAGATTGAATACTTTTTCGAAAAACTTCCTGGGAAGCGGAGGTTTCAGGTGCTGTCTCTCATATACTTTGGAAAGCAGCCCATAATAGGTTTCAAGATCATTCCATACCCTTGTCCTGAGTCCCGCCTCAGATGCGGATTTAAGGTCCTTCCGGATCGTCCTTGAAACGTTATTCTCGACCTCTTCATTCAGGTCCAGGTGATGGGTATAGTGGACCTTTGAGTCCCATCCGTTCCAGGTGAATGGCCTTATATCCTCAATCCCGGGAGAGAATTTCAGGTGAATACTATCAAAGCCCTGCCTGCAAAGGAATTCCCGGAGGGCGTTAAAGATCTCATGGGTCTCCTGCACTCTTTTGCTTGCTTTGGAGCCGGAGCTCTCCTTTAGAAGGGGACCGCAATAGTCAGTCATATTGCTTATCGAAGATGCCACCTTCAGGACCCCTTTGAGGTTCTTAACAAAAAGGGGGCAGCCTCCCACAAGCTCCTCGTCTCTGAAACAACCATAAATCCTGAGATCTCTTGAAAGGACGTCCCTGTAGATTTCCACCCAGTCACTGGTATGAAAGGGGGTGCCGGGCTGGACCTCTTCCACAAGCAAATCCCATTCTCTGTATTCGGATGGCACCAATTCTCTAACTTCAATTTCGTTCATGTTAAGCCCCGTGCAAATAGCTGTTAGTTCGGTTCAATAGTTTTCTCGTGAGCAGCCACCACATCCCCGAGTTTCATCACAATGTTTCCGTCTGAAACCGTGTAAGGGATGCTTTCCTTCGGATATGCCACACAGCCTCCTTCAATGCCGTTTCCTGTTGCTGCATCAAAGACCGTGCCGCAGGAATCGCAAACAAGGGTGCCCTGATCAAGGGTAAATCCTATTGAATTGCAAGGAGGGCATACATTGGACCTTACAAAGACCTCATCATTAAACCTGTATGCCATGACTGCAATTTCCCCGCTGTCGGTGTTCACCTTAAAGTGAACATTCGTATCCTCTTCTACAGAACTGGCAGGAATGGATATCTGGTCTCCACTGGCCTGAGTGGTAATCCAGGTCGCCTTTACCGGGCTTGCATCAGCTGTACCTTTTGACCCTATTTCCGTGCATCCGGCTGCCACCAGAGACACCACTACTGCTAACAAAACCGTAAGTATTAATTTTCCATTCATGTTTTTTACTCCGATATAGTTTTTTTACACCGCAACATTTCCGTCTTTTAAGTATACTATGCGATCAGAATACGCTGCAAGCTCTTTGTTATGAGTGACCATTATGACAGTTACCTCTCCTGCCAGCGATTTTAGTAGAGAGATTATCATAGAACCGGTGTTTGCATCAAGAGCTCCTGTGGGCTCGTCTGCAAGCAGGATTTTCGGTTTCATGACAACAGCCCTGGCAATTGCAACCCTCTGCTGTTCTCCCCCGCTCAGTTCTACCGGTTTGTGGTGCATCCTGTGAGCCAGCCCGACTCTCTCAAGAGCGCTGGCAACTGCGCCGTCATCTTTGTCACCCGCAAACACCAGCGGCAGGGCAACATTTTCATAGGCTGTGAGGGAGGGAATAAGGTGGAACTGCTGGAACACAAACCCAACAGTCCTGCGCCTGAACTCGACAAGTTCTTTCTGGGATTTTTTTGTGATATCGATATCTTTGATGAGGATGCTTCCACCAGTTGGTCTGTCCAGCATCCCGATAATGTTCATTAAAGTGGTTTTTCCGGAACCCGACTGGCCCATAATGGACACGAATTCCCCGTCTTTGATTTCCAGATTAATCCCGTGCAGGACTTCGACCTCATTGTGGCCAAGCCTGTATTTTTTTGTCACATCTTTGACCTGAATCAGGTTTGTACTCAGGTCCTCAGGATTAGCCGGCATTTCCGGATTAACGGAAAATTCAGGCTTTTCAGACACAGGGTTCTCAAGCACAGGACTGTCAGACACAGGACTGTTAGATACGGGATTATCAGACACTTCTCAACACCTCCGCCGGGTCAATTCCAAGCGCTCTTTTTGCAGGGATAACCGAAGCCACCATTCCGGTAAGTATACAGATTCCGGCAACCAGCGGCAGGATTTCCCACATTGGCGAAGGCGACACCGAGACCAGCATAGGAGCAGCAATGGACGAGGCTACCGTACCTATGGCAAATCCAATACCGCCACCGATTATTCCGATAATCGCTCCTTCAAAGAAAAGCATGGACACTACCTGAGCATTACTTGCACCGACCGCTCGCATAATACCGATCTCCTTCAGCTTTTCATTCACAGATGCAAGCATGGTGGAAGCAACTGTCAATGTGCTCACCAGCAGGGTAATTATTGAGACCGCCATTGCGGAAGACTGAGTATGCTCGACAACTGCCATTTCGGTATCTACAATCTGGCTCATTGACCGCGCTTCCAGTCCGGGGAACACTCCTTCTATCTGCCTGCTCATTTCTTCAACAGGGCAGTCGTTACAGAGTGCCCTTACCTCTAAACTGCTGACCTTCCCCTCTTTAGAAAGCAGGTACTGGGATGCTGCAAGCGGAAGAATCACATATCCATCTTCATTGCCGCCCGTGCTTTCTATTACCCCGGCAACAACGGCATCAATTGAAAGATTGCCCTGGCTAAGGGTTATCGGGGATCCTTCTTTCAGCCCCAGGGGGCCGGCTATATCCGAACCTACCATTACTTCGGTTTTCTCAGGGGTTTCTGCAGTTATCCAGTGCCCCTGGACTTCCCACCAGGACTTGAGGTTTTTCTCCTTCTCGGGGTCTACCCCCATTATAACGACAGAAGAATTGCCAAGTTCTGCGACCCCATACAATCTTGGAGCTACAACTGCCAGGTTGGAGTTATTTTTAATAGTATAAATTTTGGGAATTTCCGATTCTTCAATATAGTTCTCTCCCATAGACAGAGAACCAATAGACGTTGAACCCGCAACAAGAGGTATGGTTGTTACCTCAGGTCTGACAATGATGTTTGCACCGAACTTATTCGATTCTTCATAAAGACCCTCGGTTGCTGCGGAAAATGTGGTGACTACAGCTACTATTGCTGCAGCAGCTATTACCACACTCAGCACTGCAAATCCGAGTTTTGTCTTCCTGCGGGATATGTCTTTTAAGACTAACATATGTAAACGCATTTGTAATCCTCAATACCTGTTGCCGATTTACTTTTCAGCGGTTTACTTTTCAACAGTTTACCTTCAATTCTCACGTTGGATAATTACGTTGAATAATTACGTTGGATAATTACGTTGGATAATTACGTTGGATAATTACGTTGAATCAAATTTACTATACACTTGATGTAAAGGTATGACTTTACGTTGAGTGTAAACCTACTTTAACTTTACGCTGGATGTAAACTACCTGTGCAAAAAAGCCCTGAATAAAAACCAGTTATCCTCAAGCTCATCACAAAGCTTATATTTGTTTACAGCAGTCGTAAAGCCATGGTTAAATTAGACCGAATAAATCTTTCCAATGAGGGTTTGACCAAATTTTTCAGTCCCATTGAAGCCCAGATCATGGAGGTTTTGTGGACAAATCAGGAGTCAACAACGCCGGATATTACCGAAAAAACAGGTATTCCTTTATCCAGCGTGGCAGGGACCCTGGACAGGCTTGTAAAAGCCGGTTATGCAAAAAGAGCGGTGGATAAGAGCGGGAACAGGGTAAGGTATCTGTATTCTGCAACAGAGTCTATGGACAATACCGCAAATACCATCACAAAAAAAGTGCTGGACAGCCTTGTAGATACCTTCGGCAAGGTGGCTATTGAAAATTTCCATACTTATCACGGTAAAAAGTGAATTCAGAAGTGGATTAAAAATGAGTTGAGAAGTGAATTCAGAAGTGAATTCAGAAGTGAGAGTCCTTGAGAAGCAGGTTCTAAGAATACAAGTTTTTGGGCGGAGGATATGTTCTCCATAACGCAAGAAATTGACTGTTATATAACTGTCTCTTATACACATCTGACGCTGCCGACGAATAGAGAGGTGTAG
>NZ_JJQY01000050.1:26613-41258 GCF_000979295.1 Methanosarcina sp. 1.H.T.1A.1
GAGATAGGAGTCCGTCTCGTGGGCTCGGAGATGTGTATAAGAGACAGGAGGATATGTTCTCCATAACGCAAGAAATTGACTGTTATATAACGTGCATCACCGGTTCTGACCTTTTGCCATTAATAGGGATACAGGCATTTCTGGCTTTACTGCTTTTCACGTTTTATCTTAAAGCCAGAAAACCGGTTCTCAGGATTTCTTCGTTCATTGCTGCACAGTTATTCATGGTCTCGGTTATAGGCACAATTGTTTCCGCTATGCAGTGCAGTCAAATGCTGACAATCGAAATCTATACCGCCTATGTCATTCTTTCAACTGTAATTATTATGCTCCTGCCAAGAGTGTATTACAAAATCCTGATCAGAAGACACGGCGCCCAGCCGATTACAGACATCATGGACTGGCCCCAGGCATTTGTGAATAATTTAACCGAAGGAGCAAAGGTGTATTATTACGATTCAGCAGTACCAGGGGCTTTTGCCTCTGGAAAAAGCATTTTTTTATCATTGGGGATGCTTGAACTGATGGATGATTCGGAATTAAAAGCCGTACTTGCCCATGAAGTATGGCACATTCGGCATAATAACAAAACTCCTGTATTGAGGCAGCTATCACTTATGACTTTCACAAAAAACCATTCAGAGGATGAACTTGAAGTTCTTGCTGATGTTTTTGCCGGTAAAATTGTTAGCGAAACTGCAGTAGAATCCGCAAGGGCAAAACTGGAGTAAAGCCCGAGTTGCGATGTAATCGCAACAGTACGCGGTCCGTTTCAGCAGAGTTGCGGCTCTGCAGTACGCTACCCTTTTCGCTTTGCTCAAGAGGGCTAATTTATGGATTGTAGCAGTTAACTTCGCTCGCTCAAGCGGACTAACTTATGGTTTTTAGCATTGATCTTCACTCAAGAGGGCTAAATTACGATTTCTCTGCCCCATACAACCTTATTCACTGTACCGGGTCGTTTTTGTCACGCTCGACGCAGGAGAGCGGCCTTTCCCAAAATCGTAAAAAAAGAGAAAACCAGCAAGTAAAAACGACTGGGAAAGCCTGTAAGAAACTAACAGGTAGAAATGGCCGGTAAGCCGATAAGATAGCAACTAAAACCAGCAAGTAAAATTCTACCTGAAAAATACTTTTTTTCAGTCTTTTTTATCTATTTTTCTTCTTTTTCAACCGACCGCCAGGCAAGCTGGCGGGAGCGTCCTATATTTACCTGTGGGTTTCAAAATGGTCTTGGGATTTAGTAAAGTATCTCTCGGACCCTGTGGAGGACTTTTTTCATAGTATTCAGATCCTCTGGACGTGTCCGGCTGCATGGATAATAATTTTGGATAGGAATTCCAGGCACATCTGATGTTTTCATTTTTATCTATTAATGCGCGATGGGTGAAGGGCGTGCGGCGCTGCAAAGAATAAACGGAAAACCCATTCGGTTTGCTCCGCCCGGCATAGTATCAACCGATTTTCCCTGAACCGGCTTGTAGTTCAAGAATTTCGAATCTGATTACTTTTTCCTGTCAGATGGGATGTATCGCAACCTATATATGTTCACAATTGTTACTATACCGGTGTTCACAATTGTTAACCTACCCGGGTTAATAAACTTGAGGTCTCAGCCCTCTTTTTATCCGCACTCATGTAATGACAGCTCATCAACCAGCTCTTCAGGCAATTCTTGAGGAGATGCACAGGTTCGAATTAGTTGATTCATCGTTTCTAATTAGTATATTCTTTCCACTTTACTCTATTTATTATCCTAATATGGGTATATTTTTTTATGATTTGGGCATAATGGGATAAAATTTCATAATTTACGGAAAGGTTTATAAAATTAAGATAGGAATGGTTGAGTACATGACACAGCAATTTACTCTTACCATAGAATCTGGACGGAACAGACTTGGAGAACAGGAAGGGTTTGACAGGATAGAGATCAGACCCGGGGACACCCTGTCAATAGTGGGTCCGACAGGTTCGGGAAAATCGGCTTTAATCAATGATATTGAAAATCTTGCACAGGGGGATACCATAACAGGTCGAAGGATTCTCATCAATGGGGAAGAACCTCCCGAGGCCTTCGTACGGGAGCCAGCCTTCAAACCTATTTCCCTGATTACCCAGAATACACGCTGTCTGGCGGACCTTTCAGTCGAAGAATTCCTGCTTATGCATATAAGAGCACGGAGACCCGGCAGGGACGATTTACTCGATGAGACAATAAATCTTGCAAATACATTTACCGGAGAAGAGATCAGCCTTAAAAGCCGGATGAGCGGTTTATCCGGGGGCCAGACCCGGTCTCTTATGATTGCAGATGCACTTGTAATCGGCGACACTCCGATACTTCTTCTTGATGAGATTGAGAATGCAGGGATCTTCAAAGACCGTGTTATCCAGTCTCTCCAGAGAGGAAACAAGGCTGTTATCCTTGTAACACACGACCCTTACCTGGCTCTTACAGCCGGCAGGCGTATCGTAATGAGGTATGGAGGAGTTTCCTCTGTGATCGAACCGACAGGACAGGAGCAGGACCTTATTGAAGACCTTGCCGTAATTGAAGACAGACTCCACCAGATCAGAGAACAACTCAGGTTGGGAGCCTCCTTTTCCTCAGATTCTTCTTCCGGTTCTTCATCCGGTTCTTCAGAAGTTTTAATAGCTGCGGTTGAACAGGGATTTCAGTTGAACAGGGTGTGATCTGCAGATGAAACTCCTCATAATCGCAGGCCCTCCCAGCGGAGGAAAAACTGCTGTAATTCGCCAGATTATAAAGAACCTGCCTGAAGGCTCACTTCCTGCCTTTCTCAAAATTGACGTTGTGCATGCAACAGAAGATGAGGAACTTGCAGAAGAGTTTGGCATTCCTGTCAAAAAGGTATATTCCGGAGATGTATGTCCTGACCATATGGGAATTCTCGTCCTTGATGACGCATTGCACTGGGCGGAGAGCCTTTCAAGAAATATCCTGATAATTGAAAGTGCAGGTCTCTGTCTCAGGTGTACTCCTTACACAACACATTCTCTCGGGATTGCAGTTGTCAGCTCGATCTCAGGCACAAACTCACCTTTCAAAATGGCACCTCTACTCGCTCTTGCAGATGTGGCAGTTGTTACGAAAACCGACCTTGTCTCACAGGCAGAAAAAGAGGTCTTCAGAGAAAGCATCAGAAAAGTTGTCCCGGATATTGACATTGTAGAGACAAATGCTATTCAGGGAACCGGGCTCAGATACCTGATGCGAAGAATTGTCAATCAACCGGAAATAGGGCAAGATCCTATCATGCTCAGAGGCTCCCCTCCTCTTGGCGTATGTACGATTTGTATCGGTAAAAAAGAGATTGGGTGGAAAAACCACTTTGGAGTCATCCGGCCACTGGATATGCCAGAACCCCTGTATAGAGGTGACTGATAGTGATTGAATGGAATCCCCCGGGTAAAAACTGTGGGGCCTGCGGTTCCCAGACCTGTTCTGACTTTGTTGGCCGGCTTGAAGCCGGATTAGCAGAGCTGGAACTGTGTCCTTTCTACAGTAAAAACAATATCTTGAGTCCGGATAACATTTTGAGCCCAGGGAACATTTTGAGCCGGGAAAATCTTGCGATCCAGGCCAGAAATATCACTTACTCAGGTGTAGACGTTGTCGGGAGAGAATATGACTTCGTACTCTTTCCGTTTCCGGGTGAGCCGTCAGCCCGCAAATTTATAGTGCCTTTCAGGGCAGACCTTGTGGAAAAATGGGATATCAAAAAAGGAGACCTCGTAACCGGCCGTCCGGCAGGCCCGGGATGTCCTGTCTATCATGCTTTGAGAGTCCTGAGTGCAAACCCGGTCACAGGTGTAATTGAGTGCCATACTGTGGGTCCCATGGCCGCAAGAAAAGAAGATGTCCACGACGTCCAGGCGTATCATGTCCATGCTTTCGAAGGAATTGCAAGTACTGTAAGAAAACCCCCTGTCTTCGGGACCCGCCAGTATTTCCTGCCCGGCAACTGCATGATCGGAATTGCACATACTGCCCTTGTGAACATGAGTTTTCAAAAACCTTCAGGACTCCACGTCCGGCTTGAGGATATAAGGATATTATGAAGACTATCGAGGAAATTAATAGGAAAATCGCACGTGATGAAGCGATAATTCTAACTGCTGCCGAACTCAAGTCCATGGTACGTGCCGGGAAAAATGTAACTCTCGATGATGTGGATGTGGTCACGACCGGAACATTTGGCGTGATGTCCGGCACAATGGCAGTTATGATGGTCCCTGTAGCCGGAAAGTGCAGTTTTGAGAGGGCAGACTCCATCTGGCTAAATGGTGTGCCTGCTCAGCCCGGCCCCTGCCCGAACGAACGGCTTGGGGTTGTGGACCTTGTGATAAACGGGACAGCGCATGCAGATGACCGGTATGGCGGAGGACACCTTTTCCGGGACCTTGTAAAAGGAAAAGAGATTGACGTCCTCGTGGAAGCACACGGCAGGAGATATGAAAATCAGGTTACGCTTGATGATATCGACTATGTCAGGATCATTACCACAAGGCTTGCGTTTAAAAATTACCACGCACTTATAAACCCCACTTCGGCCACAATCAATACTATTTTTTCTGTGACGGGCCTGACAGGACCTTTTACGGAAGCAACGGTATCAGGGTGCGGGGAAATAAACCCTCTCCAGAACGACCCCTCCCGCAGGATAATAGGCGTGGGTACAAGAGTTCTTTTGAATGGTGCACCCGGTTATATTATGGGAAGAGGGACCAGGTCCAGCCCCGATAAACCGAATGTCTCCGCCTTTGCAGATATGAAGGGAATGGACCCGGCGATGATGGGCGGGATGAAAACCTCACACGGGCCTGAGTGCCTGACCTCCCTTGCAGTCCCTATACCTGTCCTTGATGAAGATACTCTCTCGGGATTAAAAATCCTGGATCACAATGTCCCGTTGCCTGTCTCGGATGTAAACGGGCGCACTGCACATACAAAAGTAAACTACGGGCATATCTGGGAAGGCACCGACAGGGTCATCCGGATCGAAAAAGAACGGTGCCTGCACCATCCGGATTGTGCCGCAATGCGCACCTGTCCTACGGATGCAATTTCAAATAATTTCGTTATCAATAGAGATCTCTGTATCAATTGCGGCACCTGTACACTCCAGTGTTCTGAAGGAGTATTCCGTGCAAGACTGGGCTCTATAGAACTGGCAGAAGGAACTGTCCCGATCTCACTGCGGCAGTCAGACAGGGCGCGGGCAGAAAGACTCTGTACGATGCTTAAGAACCGTATCCTGAAGCACGAGTTTACGCCAACACAGATGCTGGAACCTCTCTAACATAGAGGGTTAATCAGCCTTTTTTTGAAGCTATTTGATATAAGGACATTATTTTTCAATTTTCAATTTTTTATCATCTCACCTACGTATTTAATGTTTATCATTAACGAAAAATACTCGGAACAGTGGTATTTCTCCTGAATTTATCTCTAGCCAGATAGATCTCAAATCAACCAGGCTTAAAACCCGGTTAATCAATAAACTTCTTGTAAAAATTAAACGCCTGCCCGAGAGGGCAATTTACATAAATCGAACTCATGTGCCTACATTGAAAATAAATTTACTAAATGTCAGGCCCCTTATAATAGGATCTCCGCACTCGAAAAGAGACATTAAGATATATTAATAATAGACATATATAGATCTATAGATTATATAGAGCGGCCTAAAATATATGGAAAACATAAAATATAATGAAATGGTCTGGAATACCATAAGATACATGGATTTAAGGAGAACAGGTGTAGACTCCATAAATCAAGCATAAAGTGGAAGAGATCTGAGGCATCATAGCAATCATGCATTTAGCAATTATGAATCTGGCAATTATGCATCATAGCAATCATGCATCATAGCAATTATAGTAGTTTTGGAGTTTAAAATCTCTGGAGTAAGGAAAAAATGGATTTACTTGTCATAGCTATTATCCTTGCAGGCTTATACATGGCCTGGAACATAGGGGCAAACGACCTCGCAAATGCTATGGGGACTTCAGTAGGAACGGGTGCCCTAACAATCAAGCAGGTCATTGTCATTGCCGCTGTGTTTGAATTCCTGGGTGCCGTGTTCTTCGGAAAACGGGTTACCTCGACAATTGCAAAAGGGATCGTTCCCATTGATATGATCAGCAGCATTCATCCGGATATTGTGGTGCTGGGGATGCTGGCTGCAATTCTTGCCGCAAGTTTTTGGATAACGCTCGCAACCTTTTACAACCTTCCCGTCTCAACCAGCCATTCAATTGTTGGTTCCGTGCTCGGCTTCGGGTTGATTGCAGCTTATAACGGAACGATCTCTTTTTCTGACATTCACTGGACTGTTCTTCTGAAAATTGTTGCTAGCTGGTTTATATCTCCGGCTCTTGGAGCTATTCTTGCGTTTCTGATCTTTTCTCTAATAAGGAGTCTTTATCTTCACAGGGCTTCAGATATGCCTGCCGTTGAGAAAAAATTCATATTCTTACAGCTCATAACTGCCTGTTATATCGCATTTGCGCACGGGTCAAATGATGTCGCAAACGCTGTAGGTCCTCTCTCTGCCGCGCTTAACGTGATGGGGGTAACAGGAAGCGAAATCCCTATCAGTGTGCTTGTAATGGGTGGCATTGGCATGGTAATAGGCATGGCAACCTGGGGATATAAGGTGGTCGAAACCATAGGGTCAAAGATCACGGAACTTACCCCAACACGCGGCTTTTCCGCACAGTTTGCAACTGCCTCAGTGGTTCTGATACACAGTTATAGCTCTCTCCCGATTTCGACTACTCATACCCTTGTAGGTTCGGTTATTGGCGTAGGGCTTGCAGGTGGACTTGCAGCCGTTGACCTGGGCGTAATCTGGAAGATTATTTCTTCCTGGATAGCAACAGTCCCCATAGCTGCCCTTACATCGGCAATAATCTTTGTGGGACTTGAGGTGATATTTTTATGAAAGACTACATCCGTTCCGTACTCGACGTGGTCGCAGACTCTCCCTTCGTCCCTCTTGAAATACACGCTAAAAAAGGGGTGCTTGCAGTTGAGAAGCTCTCTGAAGCAATGGAAGCTTATTGCAAAGGAGATCAGGTACTTCTTAATGAGCGGACTGAAGAAATCGACATATTGGAACATGATGCCGACAAAATCAAACAGAAAATCAGGGCAAGCATACCCTCCTCCATCAGGCTGCCGGTGAACAAAAAGGACCTCCTTTCTTTCCTCAAGCAGCAGGACTCTATCGCTGATTTTGCCCAGGCTTCAGCTTACTGGATGACCCTGCGCCCCTGTAAAAACCTCCCGGATGAAATCAAGGAAGGCTTTCTGGAACTCATGGCAGCCTCCCTGAAAACCGCCAGGCTGTATGAGGAGCTTGTGGGCGAACTTTACAAGCTGCTTGCAACATCTTTCAGCAAGGAAGAAATCAAAGAAACAATGCAGATCGTCCCTCAGGTCGAAAGGCTGGAACATGATGTAGATGTGCTTGAGACAGCTCTCCTAAAAAAGATCTTCGAACATGAAGATGCTCTCGGAGGGGCAGGCGTCTGCCACCTTATGGGGCTTGTTGAAAAGGTAGGAGGCATTGCTGATAAGTCCGCAAGTGCAGCTGACCGCCTGAGGTCTATGATCCTCAGAAGGTAAGTTTCCTTTTACTTCACTTCCTTTTTTATATTAATATTTTTTCCGAACTCTGCGGGTCTATTTGATTAATTTTTTGATATATTCCGGTGCCCGGAGCTGGAAGCTTTCAGTTTTCTCCCCCTGCGCCACACTGGGCCTGAGCCGGCCTGTCAACCAGATAAAACAAAATCGGCAAACTAATCCTGCAATTAAGAAAGATCAAATACTTAAGAAATATCCCAGGGGCTGAGATAATACTTTCCTTTCCCCTGGGAACCGATTTTCAATTCACAGTAAAATAAGCGCCTCCGCCAGCCATCCAGCCTGTCTGGCGGCTCGTCAAAAACTGCAGACAAAGAAGAAAAAACTCAAATAAAAATAGAAAAGAGAATCGGAAAATAATATTTTTCAGATAGAATTTAATTCTGCGTTGTTTTGCCTCACAGGCTTCCCCAGTCGTTTTTACTTGCTGGTTTTTCTCTTAATTTCAAGCTTTTTTGGGAAAGGCCACTCTCCTGCGATCCCGAGGCGCAATTCAGGTGGTAAAACTCGGGCGGCTGACGATTACAGCTGCAGTAAGGACCAGGAAACAGCCTGTAAGGGGGCCTGTTGAAAGGGCAACCCCGAGAAACGCCAGGTCGAAAAAAACCCCGGCAACAGGTTCGATAAGGGCAAGCAGGCTTCCTGTCTGGGACTCAAGGTTTGCAAAGCCTATGGTAGTGAGAATCCCGCCAATTCCCACAGAAACAATCCCAAAAGCCATTAGAGGAAGTATATTGGGTACAAGCACGGAAATGGAAGTCCCTGCAGCAAAAGGTGCCATGAGGAGGCAGCTAATTGCAGTGCCCCAGAAAGCGATTGCAAATTCGGAATGATCTTTTTTCAGGACCCGCACGTTCATAATGATAACTGCAAGGAGCATTCCCGCAAAGAGTCCGGATGCGATCCCTATGAAATGGCTGCCGGAAAATTCGAGGGTTCCAAACCCGCTTTCCGGGCGGATCACCAGATAAACGCCTGCAATTGCGAGGAAAAGGGCTGCAATGCTCTCCTTCCCGACCTTTTCTTTCAAAACAAAAGGTGAAGCCAGCATTACGTAGATCGGGGCAGTGTATTCGAGCAGGATAGCCATGGAAAAACAGGTTTCCTTTACGCACAGGAAATAAAAGAACATGTTAACCAGGACAAAGATGCCCTGTAAGAGAAGACGAGCTCTCCCTTTTCCAGGTTTCAGTTCTCCAAGCCTGTTCGTTGCCAGAAGATAAGTGAAAATAAAGGCAAGCCCGAAGAAAAGGCGGTAAAATATTATTGAAGTTATGGGCAGGTTGTGAATATTAGCAAGGAATAAGCCTGTCATCCCATAGAGAATACAACCAAGCAACACTGCCAGATGGGCACCTTTTTTCACCTGAAACATAAGACAGGTAAAACCCCGGATTTGCTTAAATAACTTGCCAGATAAGTCCCTGGGGTCTTTTATCCGAGAGATTTCTTCGGGAGATTTTAGTGGGAAAAGAATCGTTATCTTCTTTTGTTCGGGGAGATTCCGGAACTCAGGGTAGTCCTGGGGGGCTCTATTATTCTGGGGGCGGCATTTTACAGGACTTTTAATTCCGTACAAGTCCCATTTCATAAGGGAAAACGAATTTATTATTTCACAATTATATATATTCGATATTATAAATTAAGGGGAAGGTGTAAACAATGGTAAATGGAAAGGTTGTTGGCGGAGCAATACTTGTGGTCATAGCAGTATGGGTTTTCATGGTGATGCCGGATTATACGGCCAGGGTTGTCGGGGGGGCAATTCTGGGAATCCTGGGAATAGCATTGTTGATAAGCGGGCTTAAAAGAGAGTAAAATGGCTGCATTCCCGGTAAACCCGGCTCATTATGTAATGAGGCCAGAAATGGAGATGGAGGATAAAGAATGAAAAGCGAGGGTCATGGAAATATTTCAAAAAACATCCTGCAGCCTTTTTTGCTTTTCATCCTGACAATTGTGCTTTTGGTCTCCGGCTGTGTTGAAGTCGGAGAATTGCAGACAGAATCCCGGTCAGTTGACCTGGGTGGTGCGAGGTCGGCAGATGTTGAACTCGAGATGTATAGCGGCGAGATGAATATAATTGGGGGTACAGGCGGCGAGGATGAACTTCTGAATGCCGAATTCCGGTACAACGTTGCTGCATGGAAGCCCGAAATTGAGTATAATGTCCTTGAGGGCCAGGGCAGGCTCATCGTTAGGCAGCCAGAAATTCAAGGAGGCATAACCGGAGGCAGTGCCCGAAACGAGTGGGACCTTCGGCTAAAAGAGGATGTTCCCCTGGACCTGAAGGCCAGGCTGAGCAGCGGGGATTGTTCTCTCAACATGGACAGTTCCCTGCTAAAAATGCTCGATATTGGCTCCAGCAGTGGGGATATCAAAGCGGATCTCTCCGGGAATCAGGCTCTGCTGGAAGAGGTCGAGATATTTCAGGCCAGTGGGAATACTTTACTGGACCTTTCCGGGGAATATCCTTCCCTTTCCGCGGTGGTTATGGATTCCAGCAGCGGGGATATCACTGCAGGTCTCACAGGCAACTACGGTCCACTTAGCCTTGTGGAAATAAAGTTGAGCAGCGGGGATGCCTTTGTGGACCTTACCGGCAACTGGAGTAATGATTCTCTGATGGAGGTGGCTGTAAGCTCCGGAGATATCACTTTATGGGTGCCCCGGAATGTAGGAGTTTACGTTGAGGCTGATACTGTTTCAGGTGATATTACAGCAAGCGGTTTCAGGCTTGAAGACCACGCTTACGTTAACGATGCCTCCGGCGAGTCAGAAGTGACCTTGAGGGTAAAAGCGTCTTCAAGCAGCGGCAACATCAAACTGCTTTTTGGGGATTGAAAGATGAAGGTCAGGAAGGCTCTACCCAGGAAAGGTGTTTTTCCACCCGAATTGCGCCTCGGGATTGCAGGAAATCGGAGATTTCCTGGGAGTTGCGATGTAATCGCAACAGTACACGGTCCTTTTCGCTTCGCTCAAGCGGACTAATTGAAAAAACGAATTTACATAATTACAGTCTTTCCGTGTCTTCCTTGGTTATAGCGTTAGTAGTGAGGTTTTCCCCGCCCGTCTGTGTTTTCCGTGCTTAAAAATAAGAACGAAGGCAGGACTTAAAGCCCTGCTCTTTCGACTATTGTGTCTGCCACATGTTTTGCATCTTTGAATGGGAAGTCTGCTGCTGTGAGCAATTTGCCTGCGTCTCCTGCAGTAACCGCAAGGTCACCTGATCTGCATGTGGTGTCTGCGCCGGCAGGGAATGCAGCGAGCAATTCTCCGGGTGTGTTTATGGGAAACTTTGCGCCGTTAAGGCCTGCAACAATCTGTCCGTGAATATCATCTCTTACAGTCATATCTTATCCCTCAGATTTTGTCTTTTTACTCAAATTTTGTCTTTTTCCCTTGTTTCGGGTTTTTTATTCATCTGGACTTTTTACTTCTTTGCAGTTTGATTTCCTCCGGAGAATTCATCCTACAACCTCTTATTGGCAGGTTATTGATATATACTTAATCGGCATTGGAATGTAGTTGATGCATCCCAGTACACTGCAACAACTCTTTAGGTCATCTCGATACCTCTGTGGGACTTATATGATTAGCCGCATGATGTCGAAAATAATTCATTTATGATCTCAAAAGAAGTAAGAATCAGAAGAAGGGATAAAAGAAGCCGGAAAAATAAAATGAAAAGAAAGGAAAAGGAAAAGGAAAAGGAAAAGGAAAAGGAAAAAGAAAAGGAAAAGGAAAAGGAAAAGGAAAAAGAAAAGGAAAAAGTAATAACAGCCTTAGAGCCGCTTAAATCAAATCCCCTGGTTGTTTCTCCAGCAGCACTGGAAGAAGTTGTTGCTGTTTTTTTTAGGGGATCTATTTCTCTTCAAATATTTGGAAAAGCCCGGATGCTTAGCATCCGGTGAGTGCGCAGGGTCTGATACGCGAAAGTAAAAAATCCGGCCCTGTTTTCCAGAAGCTGTTTAGTTCAGTTCCCTCAGCTGCTTGTTTTCAGGCAGCACAGGCAAAGGCATGGTGTTGATACGGATCAGGCTTTTTCAGGTATGGAATCAGAATTCATATTCCGAATCCTGATGTATCTTCAACCATGCCTAATCCACTGCCGGTTTCCTTTAGTGTTATGACCTTATCCTCGGTCTCGATCTGGAAATCAACGACATCGACAAGGTTCTCTATGTAACTGAAATTAAAGTTATTCATAAAGCTGAAAGATTCCTTGCAATAGCTCTTCATGACCATGAACACTTTGCCTTCTTCAGCGGTAATGACCCATCTTTTATTCCCATTTTCTGAAGGGTACTCGTACACTTTTGCCTTCTTGAATAGGTGCATCTTTCTGGTCTCTGCATCATAGAATTCCATTGAATTATGTATATCGTATTCTAATCCACCAATCTCGATATTCGGGATGTAGTAGGTCAGGATCGACCCGTTCATGAACACGATTCTCGACCATTTCCAGGGGATGAAAGGCCCGACAACAATTACTTTTTGCGCATAGCACTTTCCGGAGAAATCCTTCTCAAACAGCACGCCCTCAAAATCAAAATACAGGTTAGCGAGCCTGTAACCGAACAAGCCTTTGAAGTATTCAGACACCTCTGAATTGTAATTATTATCCTCCGGCTCTCTTATGTCTAAACAGCAGACCGTCTGGCCATTGCTTGAAATATCAAGCATATACTTTGGAAATGACCCATAGAAATCCGCTTTCATCTCTTTGCTGGAGCAGGTCACCCTCTTATCTTTAACTTCAATGACCCCCAGGTCATCAGTGAGGTTTTTCTTTATCTCATCATATGCCCAGGAGACACAATACCCGTCTGTTTTATCATTTTTTATCCTGCTGTTTACTACATATCTGCCATTGACCTCGGTATCCCCCGCACTCCTGCCGAACGTGAGAAAAAACTGGCGCCTGGACCCGTCATCGGCTGTGAATTTCATGAACCAGTATTCTTTCCCGAAAAGCGGAAGGTCCTCAAAAGAAAAAAGAAGGTCGTCAATACCTCTTTTGAGTTCTTTCTTCACCAATAGCCTTTCGATTTTATCTTTACTTTCCTTTATCTCCTGTATTGACGCGATAAATGCTTTCTTTTCAATTTCAGGCAGATTTCTGATGTAATCGTTTCTTTCTTTTATAAAACGCAAAAGCTTGTTTTTTTCGCTTATAATTCTCTCTTCAAGAGTTTTGTTTTTAATCTCTTTGTCACCTGATATTTCAGTCATTTCATCTTCCCTGGAACTTTAAGCAATACTTTTTCAGAAACATAACATCCATAAATTTTGAATAATATAATCTTATCGTAGAAAATGCTGCGTATGAATTTATTGTTGACAAAATGAAGGCGAAAAAAAGAGGAAAAGGAAGGTGAAAAAGAAGAGGAAAATAGGTAAAGAAAAGGAAAAGGAAGGTGAAAAAGAAGAGGAAAATAGGTAACGAAAAGGAAAATCGGTAAAGAGAGAAAGCAAAGAAGGTAAAGAAAAGAAAAGAAAAGAAAACGGTAAAGAGAGAAAGCAAAGAAGGTAAAGAAAAGAAAACGGTAAAGAGAGAAAGCAAAGAAGGTAAAGAAAAAAGGTAAAGAAAAAAGGTAAAGAAAAAAGTAATAACGGCTTTAGAGCCGTTTATTTCATGTCCCTTGGCTGTTTGTGCTCAGGAAGTACAGGCAGAGCCATGGTATTGATCAGAAGTGGGCTTTTGATATCTTTTGCCCTTTCTATCACAAGTTCTTTTCCTTTCTGGGTAAGGGCGAAAAGCGGTACAGCAGTTCCAACCTGAGCGAGGGGCTTTACCAGGTCCCTGACGTACTTTGAAGCGCAGCTGGTTACGATATCTGAATTTTCGACCAGAGTCTGAGCTCCTTCCCTGGTTAAACCGGTAACATGTACCCCAATTACTATCAAGTCAAGCCCGAGTTCGGCTTCAAGCTTCCGTAACTCTTTTGCGGTTTCACCGAAAGCCGCGGTTACTGCGATCTTTTTGTAACCGAGTTCAGCTGCCTTTTTCACTCCGGCAACTGGGTCCATTACGGCAGTTGAAGGGTCAAGCACAATTCCGCCGCGTTCTGTGATTCCATTTATGATGCCATCGATTGGCTCGGTTTCGACCAGGCCAGACATCCTGCCGCCCATACCCTGAACAAGGGTAGGGTTGTTGGAAATGACAGTTCCTGCGCCTTCACAGGCGGTTACCGTTGTGTCAAGTAAACCTCTTCTCAGGCCTGTCATCATAACTTCAGATGCTCCAAATCCTACAAAGTCCTCGAGCTCCAGACGGCGCTTGTCCGTAAACATCCCGAAATCGCTGATCCTGAACTCCATATTCTTCTTGACTTCTTCGGGGGTGATCTTCTGGATTCCGCGCATCTTGGCAAAGAGGGGGCACCATTTGATTTCAGGCTCTCCGACTTCGACGACTTTCCCGTCTTTTACGACTACTCTTGTTTTTCCAAGTAATTCCATTATATGAGGCATAGTTCCACCTTTACAAGCTGAGCAAAAAATATGATTGTTAAGAAATTCAAATCCGGTAAAAATTGCAGGTAAAGTTTGTGGTTGCTTACTTAATAGTTTATTGGTTTTGGGCTTTTTGATTAAACTTCTGGCTTTTTACTGAATATTTTATTGCGTTGGCTTGTGGTTTTCTACTACTTTTTGAGTCATTTGCTATAAATGCAAAATTCATTGATTATTGTAGTCTGAGCTTTCCACTCAATTTGAAGAGGATACCGTTTTTCTTTTAAATTCTTCTTTTTAGTTTTTCTTTTAAATTCTTCTTTTTAGTTTTTCTTTTAAATTTTTCTTTTTAGTTTTTCTTTTTATTTCGTATTTTTTCCATAGTGCTCCGGCAAAAAGAAATACTTCCTTTTTACACCTGATTTCAATTTGCCATCATACGGAGTAAGACCTGTCTCTTATACACATCTGACGCTGCCGACGAATAGAGAGGTGT
>NZ_JJQY01000128.1:0-26459 GCF_000979295.1 Methanosarcina sp. 1.H.T.1A.1
CCCATACGGTGTCCCTGGAAAGGTGCTCTGCGGCGTGTTCCATAGAGTCCCAGGCTTCCTGGATCTTGAAAGCCTTCATGAGGTCTCCCGGGTTCTCGAAGGGTCCGTCAGGAGTGTAGTACAGCCCCATGTTCGGCATTGCCCCGTAGAAGAGAGGGATGACCATGTTCTGCTGGCAGACTTCCATTGCCTGACACTCATTTGAAACCACAGGTTTTACAGGTTTGTAGCTGTAGTCGATGTGACCGAGTTCCATGGTGTCGGCACCAAAGGCTCTCTCGTGCATCATGCAGCCGACAAGACGGCTGGAAGGAATACCAACACCACTGTTGCCCTGGTCCCCGTCAAGCCTGAGGGTACCGATATCGTGGGTTACAGGAACTTCCATGCCCTGCTCAACACTGACTGCCTTTCCAGGCATCATCAGAATTTCTGCAAGCTTTTCAAGTTCACCATCACTGAGGACAGAAATCTCACCGAGGTCAGCGGCGTTAGCCGTACCTGCCTCAATCTCCTCAACAATCTTTTCTTTGGTAAGGAAGATCCTCTTTCCGTCTCCCATCCTCAGAGCGTATTCTGTTGCCATTTATTCTCACTTCCCAAGGAGCAGTTCCTTTGCCTTTGCCACGGCTTCGCTGGCATTTTCTGCGTAGCAGTCTGCCCCTATCTTATCGGCCCAGGCCTGGGTTGCAGGGGCTCCTCCGACCATGACCTTTACCCTCTCCCTCATACCTTCTTCCTTGAGGAGTTCGATAACCCCTTTCTGTCCAGGAAGAGTTGTGGTCATCAGGGCCGAAAGTCCGATCATATCCGCATTGACCTCCTTTGCCTTTTCGATAAAGTTCTTGATCGGGACATCCCTGCCGATGTCATGAACTTCAAATCCTGCGGACTGGAGCATGGTAGAGACTATAGACTTGCCTATGTCGTGCACATCTCCCTCTACGGTCCCGTTAACAATGACTCCCATTGTCTTTTTTTGGGCTCCCACAGGCATTTCAGATTCAAGGAGTTTGACCCCTGCAGTCATCGCGTCTGCAGCCATCATCACGTGGGGTAAGAAAAGTTTGCCTCTCTCAAAGAGGACCCCTACCTGGTTCATTCCGGCCGCAAGCCCCTTTTCAATGATCTCGGCCGGTTCCATCACTCCTTTTGCCTTTTCTACGGCTGCAATCACCCTGTCCTTCTTGCAGGAAATAATCGCATCCGAAAGTTCCTGAAGTAATTCTTCTTTGCTTGCCATTTTAAAACCCTCTTTTTCCACATTTATTTTGTAAGAACAGTGGGTTCTTCGTGCCGGAAGAATCCCAGTCTATACATTTAAAAAGAAAAACCATCTCTTCCAGAAAGCGAGTTTCATTTTCCCGCTTTTCCTGAGGGATCGAGATCTACTTTTGCATCAGTTTCTGTCTGTTGCTGGTACCTGCTTTAACCCCCAGGTTTCTACATCTATAGTTCCCACTATACAGCTGTACTTTTGGCCCCCTCCTCCGGATTACTCTTCCTGTCTGTTAAATATGGTAGTGCCGGTAGTTTGTCTTCCCGAACCTCACCTCTATTCTGTTATCCTTCCAGGCGTTCTCACGGAAAGCTACTGAAAAATCCCGTTTTTCCGGGCTATACCCCCTATTTAATATCGTTTGAATCTATATATTTATATCTTGTTAAAATTATTAAATAGTTATTATTTTTAATGTTTAAGTAGAACCCCGGATTTCTTCGATTTGGTGTAAATATACGCCGGGGCTCAGGAACACTGAGGATAAAAACGTGATAGGATGTGATTTTTTTCTGCTGGTTCTCAACGGCAAAAGAAACTCTTTACCCGAGAGCAAAAAGGCTGAAGAAAATCGAAAGTTTAAGTCAAAAGTCCGGGCTTCTGTAAAAAACAGGAGTTTTGGAAAACTCATTACTGCTTCAAGTTCCTGAATGTAGAAGGAGAGGGAAAAGGGTAAACGGGAAAGAACTCTTTTAAGGCCAGAGCCCTCAGTCTTCTTCAAGGCTCGTATTATCCCCTACTGAAAGCATAAGCTCCCCGTAGAGTAATTTCTCAAGGGTTTCAGCTACGTATCTTCTCTGCTGGTATCTCTGGATGTCTTCATGCATCCTTATATCAGAATCTACCTGGACTCTGAGCAGAGCAAAATGAAAAGCTTTTTCATTCTTTATCTGTGCAGTATAAAAGGTTTCCAGCAGGTAAGGAAGTTTTCTGGGGTCTTCGATTACTTCACTTAAAAGCAACATTTCTTCGGGAATATCCACCGTATGCGAACTTATGTCCTTTTTTCCCGTAATTAACTGCAGGTTTCTTTCCGAATACTTTTTTTCAAGAATGATTAATTCACCATTCATACTTTCCACCTACTTCAGTGTTGAGATCTCTAAATTTTCCAGTAAATTGTTCTAGATTGGCTGAACCCCGTATAAAGGATGCCGGATTCAGGCAAAGAAGGGATGAAGGCAGATTTTAAGCCAGCATTCCCTTTACTATAATGTCTATTGCCTCGTCTTCTTCAAGACCGCGGGCCATGAGGGTTTCTACTTCCTTTTTGTCCACGCAGCCGATTGCAGCTTCATGAGTAACCTTGGCAAGGGGGTTGTCGACCCGGACAATTGGCACGGCTTCAGCCTTTGCATTGCCCTGGATGACCTCCATGCAGTCCACGTGTCCGCGGGCTCTCGGGGCGCGGCCTTCGGTGATTCCCCTGAATTCCGATATGGCATTATCAGTTATGGCAAGCCGGCTTTTGATAACACTGCGGGCGTTTTCCCCGTTCAGGGAGATTTTCTCGAGGATCTTTATCATATCATCTGCTTTTCCGTAGACCTTGGTGACCATCTCGCAGATCGAGTCTTTTTCGGCATCCACACTGTAATCGAATTCCAGATACCCTACCCTTCCGGAGAGAAGGGAAAAGTTCGTGTAGTAACTGCCTCCTTCCTCGATCTTTATATGGGCTTTCGGGATCACCTGAATTCCTCCGTGGGAGCCGTGGAAATGGGTCTCGGTGTATTTCAGGGACGCATTCTTTCCGATAAGCATCTCAGCATCCATTTTGTGGATAACCTTTTCAGCGTTCGGGAAGGTGCAGTGGGCTATAAGTTCCACAGCCGAGTCTTCTTCGGCTACGAAGTCCATATTGATTTCCTGAAGCCCATCTTTAGGGACCACACCGAAACAGAGGTGGACAGGCAGGGGGATTTTATATCCTTTTTTGATGGTCAGTTTAATGTCCACGCCGTGTTCGGTTTCTTTTTTCTCAAGCACTACGCCTTCGGTAGCATTTGCACTTAGCACCTTGTTCCCGCTTATCACAAGACTTGAGATTCCATGATCATGCAGGACTGCAGTATCTCCTCCGGCTGCGGTATAAGCTGCCGTTATGCCTTCTGCTTCTCTGGAAAGCGCATTCAATGTAATCTGAGTCATTTTTCAGACCACCTTTGGGGGTGATACCCGGCTGTCACAGGGTATGCATCTGTTTTTAAAAAATTCGCTGATTTCCAGGGGATCCCCGCTCCTGAGGATTGACCCTTCGCACATAAGGGATGCTTTGTCCGAGGCAGCTGCAATTTCTTCCCGGTGCGTGATTACAAGGACTGAAGAGCCGTTTTCTTTGAGCGCCCGGATCAGGGAGACGATTTCTTTTAAGGAAACCACGTCAATTCCGGAGTCAGGTTCATCAAGAATTGCAAGTTTCGGCTTCATGGTAATGATAGAGGCAAGCTCGATTCGCTTTCTTTCGCCCCCGCTCAATGCCTCGCCTACTTCTCTGTCAAGGTATTTTTCAGGTTTCAGGTCGACTTTCCTGAGGGCTTCCTTTATCTCGTCTTCTGTAATGCCTCCATTGCCTTTTGCCCCAATTGCAAGATAATCCCTGACCTTTAGCCCCTCAAAGCGAGCGGGTTCCTGCCAGGCAAGGGTTATGCCTTTTTTTGCACGCTCGGTTATCGAAAGTACTGCAACATCTTCCCCATCAAAAATGATGCTGCCTTCTTCATGTTCATAACCCTGGAGCCCCATCAGGGTGTAGGCAAGTGTACTTTTCCCTGCACCGTTTGCGCCGATAATGCTGTGGATTTCACAGTCTCCCACTTCAAGGTTGACCCCACGCAGAATTTTTTTTCCATCACGGCTCAATATCAGGTTTTTTAAGGATAAAATATATGACACCTCTAGCAAATTTTTGTTTGAGCACTGCAACATTTAGTTTGAGCACTGCAGCAAATCCTTGCAGCGCTGCAGGTCTTTAACGGTATTTACGTTTAGTGCTAGTTTGGGATTATCAAGTATCAGATTAAAGTCTTCCTGTTCGGTTCGGATTTGAGAACTGTCAAGGATATTTACTCCAGCGGGCACGATAAGTTTTCCATCCTTGTTAAATACAGTATCCGGCCTGGTTCCTGCTCCCTTGCATACATTGATAGGGACATATACGGAAAGTGCAGGCTTTCCTTCTTCCCTGTATTTCCGGATTACCGAATCAATAAGCTCGGAGTCTATAAGGGGCAGGTCGGACATGATAATCATTACAGGACCTGTCGTTCCTGCAGTTTCCACTGCATGAATCATGTCCCCTACATAGTTTCCTCCAAAAGTCCTGATTACCTGAACCTCGCCTTTGTAGCGTTCCTGAATCATGATTTCGGTCTTCGGGGTAACAGGCGAGACCGCTACGAAAACTCTGTCGATATTTTTTGTTGATCTAAGTGTATCTATCACATAGGTAATGAGTGGCTTTCCGAGCAATTCAACACAGGGCTTTTCCCCCATTCCAAGCCTCTGCCCGAACCCTCCTGCCATTACAATAGCGTCCATTCCAGACCTCCGGTGTTTAATGAAAGTTTGAGGATAACCGCAATAATAATCAGGGCAGTTATTCTTCCAATTTCGTTAGCAGTACCTATTCCGTCGCCGTTTAAGCCCCCAAAGTGGGCATAACTCCTGTTAAGGAGTACAAGAGCCGAGGCACATGCTGCAAGGTAGGGAAGCAGCCCTATCAATCCAAATGGCAGGGAACATACAACTGCTCCAAAGATAAATCCTATGAGGAAATTTTTATGGGTTGCCCCGTTTATGGTCATGGCTCCAAGACCCGGGTAAGCCTGGTCTTTCGGGGGAGGAATCGGTTTCCCAAAAGCGGCAATGGTTAACATGGACTGCTTGGCACTGACCTCTGCAATAAACATGGATGCAAACATAAGCAGCGGAAGGTTAGAACCAAAAGCTGTAAAGCCTTCTTCCTGGACAGACCTTATGGAACCGTACAGGGCAAGCAGTACAAGCATGCCGAACGCCACTCCTCCTGTCCCGAGAGTCGTATCTTTTAAGGCTTTGATTTTTTTCTCAAGGGACCCATGGGCCATAAAGCCGTCTCCCATGTCAGTGACCCCGTCGAGGTGGTTAAAGCCTGTAATGTAATATATGACTCCCATGATAAGGGCTGCAAGGAACGGGCCCGGAAATATCAACTGCCCTATGTATGCAAATGCCCCTATGAGAAGTCCGATTACGGCTCCCACGATAGGGTAGAAGTAGATCTTTTTCATGAGTTCATCGATCCCTTCCATACTGATTCCTACAGGGATCGTGGACAGGAAGCCAAAACCCGACTTAAATGCCAGTAAATATGAATTCATTATGTATCGCCTGTTTTTTAGTCATTTCTTTCAAACTCTGCCATACCTCTTGAATACATATTGGAAGACACGCCTCCGATAAGGCCCCCTATGACGTCGTCCATGAAAGGCCCCAGATTTGCAAGGATTCCGGGCTTTAGTTTGTCATACCTGACAAACTCGAATGTCCCTTTAGAGCCGCTGATATAGTTTGCGATGCTGTTGCCCAGCACTTCGTCAGCGATTATAAAACTAAGGTCTTTTTCATAAGAACTTTTGCTAAGGTTCGGAAGGTTTCCGGCTCTGCCTTCCCTCTCCAGCAGAACCCCGGAATAAATAAGAAGGCAGAGATTCGGGTCCGACAGAGCGAATTTGAGTTCCCTTTTAAACAGAGCTTCGGCTTTTTCCCTTGTCTCAAGTCCGGGGTGAGGGACATACATTTCGAGAGCCGTGTCCGCAAGGTCCTGGATACTTATGCCTTCTTCGGCCAGGACATCGAGGATATCGACGGTAGCTTTTCCCTCTATTTTTTCAGGCTGCCCTTTTTTCAGGTCCCTTTCCTCAATATCGGATAACTTCATACTGATCACTCCGGGGTTGTCAAAACGGTTAGTTTCTGCTTGATAATAGTATTAAAACGGTCGAGCTTGAAATGATGGAGCTTAAAACGAGAAATTGGTTTTAAGCTTTTTACCGGTTAATGTAATGGATTTATAATGGATTTAACTGCTTCCGGCATCACCTGCCGAGCATATTCCGATTTCTCAGGGTCCCAGCTTCCGCGCATCCGGATTATGAAATTGGCGGGGGTCCTGTAAATTAATGGTTTCAAAGTAAGGGTTTCAAAGTAAGGGTTTCAAAGTAAGGGTTTCAAAGTAAGGGTTTCAAAGTAAGGGTTTCAAAGTAATGGGTGTACATCTACAGATCACAGATACAGGTAAATTCCCGTTATCTGGATTACTGCCACAAAAGCAACAAGTGAAAACCCTGAAGCAATTGCTATTAATTGGGAGACCCGTTTTATATCTTTTACTTCGGTAGGCGGGTATGAGGCTCCCAGCACATAAGTGTCGGGTTTTTCAAGTTTAACCCCCAGAGCCCCGGCAGTAGCAGCCATCGGATAGCCGGAATTGGGGGACGGAGTCTTCATCCCGTCTTCGAGAGCAGCCTTTATGCTGTCGAGCGGATTGATTTTTCGTCCGTTTTTAGGGAATAAGGATATTGAAAAGGCTGCAGCAAGGATAAAGATAACTGAAATACGTGCAGGAATCCAATTCAACACATCATCTGACTTCGCTGAGAAGTATCCCAGTTCCCTGTAAGGCTCGGTTTTATACCCTACCATCGAATCAAGAGTGCTTATGGCTTTAAAGGCATAGGCAGCCACAAGCCCGAGTTCTCCGAAAAGTGCGTAATAAAAAATCGGGCTCAGGACACCGTCCACGTAATTTTCGGAGACGGATTCAATAACCGCAGAAGACATCTGAGTTTTTGTCAGTTTGGAGGTGTTCCGGCTGACGTAGATAGGGAGCAGTTCCCGGACTTTTTCCAGCTGGTTTTCTTCAAGGTGTTTGTAAATCTTTCTGGCAGGGCTCAGCAGGCAGTTGATTGCAAAGGTGGCTTTCAGGAAGTAGGCTTCGATTAAGAGTGCTAAAATGTACGGAATTCCCGGAAGGGCTGCAATGTAGAGAACGGAATAACCCAGTAAAGACGCGAAGAAAACACAGCAAAGAGCCATTGCCACACCATAGAGTTTCCTGTGGGTTTTTGGGGCTGCGTTTTTCAAAAAACTGATTAATTTTCCGATCCAGACAACGGGGTGAATAGCAGCAGGAGGCTCTCCGAAAACTATGTCTATAACTGCAGCAAGCAGAAGTACCAGAGCAAGGTGCCCGCTGTCCGGGATAATCATAAGATAGGCTCCATTACTTTTTTCCAGGCCACTTTTACAAGTTCGTCCGTATCCCCTTCCTGCATAAGGCAGTCAAGGACCTTCTGGGCTATTTCTTTCTTATGGACAAGGTGGCAGTCAACGCAACTCCAGACTCTGCCGCCTCTTGAGCTCTTGATCCATTTTCCACCGGTTTTCTCGTTTTCACAGGGGTAAAATGGGCAGAAGCAGAAGGTGCAGTTCTGGCCTTCAAAGTGGCAGGGGTAATACTCGCAGGTCTTCCTGCCTCCTATGCCTTCTTCACTGGCTTTTTCGATTACTTGCTGCAGTTCGTTCTTTGCCTGTTCTCTGCCCCACTCGGTGATAACTTCTCCGATTGCAGCAATGAGCCTGTCGTTTTCTTCTCCAGTCCTGACGGCAACTCTTATGTAATCTTTTCCCAGGCCGTGAAATGAGACACAGTCCCTAATAAGGACCCCGCGAGCTGCAAGGCGTGCACTCAGTTCACCTGAGTCAAGCATGAATTTGCTAATGTTGACAAAGATAAAATTAACATTTACTTCCCCGACTTCAAAGCCTCTTATCCTGTCAAGTTTGGCTTTGAGCTTTTCCCCTTCTTCAAGGATCATTGCCCTTGCTTTTTTCAGGTATGGGCTGTCAATCCCGCCTTCTATGTTGAGAAGCGCGATTCCGGTAGTGTTTGCAATAGCTCCGAGGTTCCAGGACAACCTTGCTGTGTTCAGGATCTCAGCCATATCCGGAGAAGCTATCCCGAAGCCCATCCTGATCCCGGGGATCGCAAAGTCCTTTGTAAGAGAGCGCATGACAAAAACATAGTCGTTGTCTGCAGGAAGGTCTGCAACGCTCTGTGAATAATCGGATAGCTCAATGAAGGCTTCGTCTACGTAAAGAAGAGTTTTATGCTCCCTGCAGCGTTCTGCAAGAGCTTTGAGTTCTTCCCTGCTGCGGAGTTTGCCAGTAGGGTTGTTCGGGTTACAGATAAAAAGGATTTTTGCCTTATCCAGCATCTCATCCGATAGTGTATCCACCTCGTCCTGTGCAGGATATACCGGCTCTGCTCCTACGATCCGGCACTGCATTTCGTATTCTCCGAAAGTGGGCCATGGTAAAAGGACCTTGTCTCCTTTTTCTACCACAGATTCAACTACAAGCCTGACAATTTCCGTTGAACCGTTACCAGGAATAATACTCTGCGGTGTAACACCCAGTCCTACAAATCTAGCAGCAGCTTCCCTGAACTCCAGATACCTGTTGTCGGGGTATTCCAGGAGTTTTCCGAGGCTCTCTTCAATGATATCCCCAAAGTTTAATCCGCTTTCGGGGTAGTCAAATGGGCTTCCCAGTGGGTTAAAGTTTGCACTGAAGTCGAGAATTTCACCTTCGGGGATCCCGTATGTCTCCGAAGTTTCCTGGATTAACCCTCCATGTCTGCAGGGTTTCAGGGCCAGCAGATGCTCCCTTAAAGGTACACTTCTTTGCTCTGACACGTCGATCGCAAATATTTAGCGTGAATCATGTATATTAAGTTGTTTATTATATTAGCCGGTTCAAACTTGCCTTTATTTGCTTTGTTGTTGTTTGATTGCGAAAACTCTGCTTTCTGGAATCCATTATACTTTATTTTACATAAAAAATATATTACAAGTGTTTTGGACTCTTATTATATCTGCTTTTCTAACTGATTTCTATTTGTATATTCTATTTGTATATTTTTTGACTTTTAGAGGGGGATATAGAAAAAGTAAAATAGCTTGTTTTTGACTACTCCATCCAGAAAAGCTGAAGAGGAACAGAGCAGCTTCCGTATAACCGCAGAATATATTATAAAACTGCAGATTATGATATTGTAAAACCGCAGATTACAGTAGAATGTAAGGATAATGCTTCCTATAGGAATCCATTTAATCCAGGAAACTAACCTGACCCTTTCTTTCATAGATTAAGAATAGATATAGACTATTTGCAAGAGCTTTATATGCTGCTTATGAAATGTATATGAGTTATTTATCCGAACAAGCGGTTATGTCTTCAGCATAAATTCTCTAAATTCGATATATACCAGGTGCATTAAAAAATGACAGTTAACAGGCCAAGAGGGACCCGGGACTTTTTACCCGCAGATACTGCCCGGAGAAGGTACGTGGAAAGCGTTATGCGAAATGTTGTCCGTAACTGGGGCTACAGTGAGATCATTACGCCCACGTTTGAACATCTGGACCTTTTTACCCTTAAGTCCGGAGAAGGTATTATAGGGGAACTCTATAACTTCACGGACAAAGGAGGCAGGGAGATGACCCTCAGACCGGAACTTACGGCTCCTGTCATGCGGATGTATGTAAACGAACTTCAGTCTCTCCCCAAGCCGTTGAAGTTATTCTACTTTGAAAATTGTTTCCGCTACGAGCGCCCCCAGAAAGGCCGTTTCAGGGAATTCTGGCAGTTCGGGGTTGAACTCATAGGAAGCGGAAAATCCGACTCGGACGCCGAGGTTATTGCCCTTGCCGATGCAATGTTAAAAGCTGTGGGCATTCAGGGCGACATGAAGATCGGAAACCTTGCAGTGATCCGTACGCTTTTAAAAGGGCTTGAACCCGAGATCGTAAGTAAGGTCATGAGGCTTGTGGACAAGAAAGAGTATGCAGGCCTTGAAGCCCTGCTTGAGGAAATAGGAGCAGAAGAGCAGTTGAAGTCCGACATCTTCCGCCTGATAAATCTCGAAGGCAGGTACACCCTCCCTCAGGCAAAAGAAATAGTCGGGAACATACCTGAGCTTGTAAGCTTTGAAAAGACCCTTAAACTTCTTGATGCATACGGCGTCAATTACTCGCTTGATTTCGGGATTGCCCGCGGGCTTGACTACTACACGGGCATGGTCTTTGAGGTTTATGCCGAAGGCCTTGGCGCCCAGAAACAGGTCTGCGGGGGAGGCTCTTACCAGCTTATAAAGCTTTTCGGAGGCGGAGATGTGCCTTCTACAGGCTTCGGGATAGGTTTTGACAGGATAATGGAGATCTGTCCGCTCGAAACCCCGGAACCCAGAAAACTGGTGCTGGTCTCAAAACCCGAGACTCATCTGGAAGCTGCAAAACTTGCAACTACCCTGAGGAATTACCTGCCTGTCCATATAGACCTCATGGAGCGTAATTTCAAAGCCCAGCTCACCTATGCAAATACCATCAATGCCGACTACGTGATCATAGTCGGGGAAAAAGAACTCGAGGCAGGAAAACTGACTTTCAGGGATATGGTATCCGGAGAACAGGAGTTTTTGACACTGGAAGAAATAATAGGAAAGATTACAGGGCAGCCGGACTGAAAGTATTCCTTTTGTCCTATTTCTGCTTCTTTATTTCCTTTCCTTTCCTTTCCTTTCCTTCCCTTTCTTTTTTTTATTTATTTCCTTCTTTTTATTTATTTTCTTTTTTTTATTTATTTTCTTTTTTTTATTTATTTCCTTTTTTTCATTTATTTCCTTTTTTATCACTTAGATTCTCTATCCCACTTATTATTAATTTTGAGGATATTATTTAGACAATATATTTATTGCCCTGTTTTTCAATCCAAAAAAAAGATAAACTTTTTATAGACCAACTGCTTAAATTTTATTACTTTTAATTCCCAAAGTTATCCGGAATCTGGGCGTGGGGGGTAAATTTACGTCTAATAAGGCTCAAGTTTCAGCCTGTCAAATTATAACTGATGAATCTGCTGTATGCGGGCTTCCTTTCAGGTTTACAGTTACAGGCATTCTCTTTGCTGTACTTCTACTTATTTCGTCAGTCTATATTTCTGGTTTTTTGGAGGAAGTGAGGGAACGGGAAACCCTGGATGAAGCTTCAAAACTAACAGCTGCTGCCGAACAGCTCTCCATACGCGGAGAAGGGAGTGAAATTGCCTTTGAGATAAGGATACCACACGGAGCATCTGTAGACTTCGGGACTCTGCCTGATCGGGAGGGGGACTGGCCCGAGGATGCGGATAATTATTGTATCACTGTTGGAGGGAAGTCAACCTTTTATCCCGCAGTTGCTTCCTTTTCGAATCAGGAGATTAACGGACCCTTTTCACTTGGGCCGGGCAGGCACAGAGTACTCCTTTCAACAAAGATCGAGCCTGAATCCGGAAGGCTTTTCGTACTGATCTCTGAAACCGGAGCTGATGAAAAAACATGAGGTCAGGAGAAATCTGTATGGCAAAGGATTTTTCAGAGAATGATTCGGCATGGGCTGACTTATTAATCTCAAAAGCGGCACTTATTCTTGCCAGCGTAATCCTCTTTGCAGCCCTTTTTCAACTGGCTGCCGGATTTAAAGACCTCGAGGCACAGGAACAGCTCGATTTCCTTGCAAGGGATTTCAAAACCGAAGTAGATGAAGTAGAAATAAGGAGTATTCAGGAAGATTTTCCGAGTAAATTTCCTAGGGGCTCTCAGGAAACTTTTGACTCTCAGGGGACTTACTATTATCGTTTTAATGAGAAAGAGGTTTTTCGGGCTTTACCATTCAGGGAAGATGTAAAGGTTCTTGTTTCGGGAGAATACGTCTGTCTGGAAGCCGAATACAATGAAAGGAGTTTCAGGGCTGTAAGACCTTTTGCTTGCAGGGTTCTGCCTTTCAACGAATCCGTACTTCAGGAAAAACTTCGCACAAGGTTTGGGACCGACGGCAGTGAAATGTCTCCTCTTACAGCTGATTATAAAGAAATTTTGACTTTTTTACAGAATATGGGGACTCAGGAGATAATCTTAGACCCTGAAGAAAGTATCTCTGTAAAAAAAGAGCACATTTATATAAATGACAGTGAGGGGGGTTTTGCTTTTGGTTGTATCCTTGTTTATCAGTGATCTTTGCAGAGTTGCCGATAAACCGGTTGTCAAAAAGTCAGTAAAAACAACGTACACGTCAATATTAAGGGATGAAAGGGGAGTCCTTGAACCCCATTCCGATCTTCTTGCCACTGCTCTTGCTGTCATAGGTTTCGTGGTCTTTGCTGCCCTTCTTTCCAGGGCATACATGGGATATGAGGACAGCTCTTTTGCTCTTGAGAACTATGAAAGCGCTTCCCTCCTTGCAGGAACGCTGGCCGAAGCACCTGCCTTTAGAGCCGAAAGTCCTGGCATGCTTTCTGCATCAGCCCTTGATAAGCTGTCAGGTCCCGATGGACAGGATGCGAGAATGAAATTTTTTGCAGCCTTTTCCGGAAACTATCCGTTTCTGGTCGAAATTCGGACCGGAGATGGGCGCTGGCAGTGGCTCATCGATCCTGAAATTGTCGAACCTGGGCATTTTATTGGAAAACATGAAAAAGTTGCGGCTTCAGTGCCGGTTGTAATCGAGTTGAATCCTGCAGAATCGGTCCCTGGGACCCTTACTGTGGTGCTGTATAAAACTCCGTGGATGTGAAACAGGAGCAAGCCAGTAAACATAAAAAGCAGGAATTGACTGCCCCTTGACAGGAAATCGGATTCAGGACAGAAAGAGGTGAAATAAGATGAAACCTGTGAGAGCTTCTCAAAATTCCGGAGAGCCACAAAAAGTAAAAAATACAAATGTAAAGGGTGAAACTGTTAAGGAATCTTCTGTTTATATGAGGGAGTCTTCAGGTTATTCTACAGTTTTTGATGCCCTATTTTTGCTTGTGTTAATTTCACTTTCCGGGATCCTTCTTATGCCCTCCCTGCAGGCTGATGAACAGTATATTGCAGCCGGATATGTGACTTCTTCAGAACTGGACGCTTATCTGCTCGAATCCTTTCTTTCCTGTAAACTTGAGGACTTCGAGTACGAAATCTCCCCTCTTTCGGCACTTAACATATCAGTCCCCGAAAACTCGATTGTGGAAAGTCCTGCTCACACCCTTTTCGGAAAAGAACAAAAACACAGGACTTTCGCTGACCTGACAGCCGAATACCTGGCCATATCCCTTACTCTATCAAACAACGGCTCAGCCATTTTGCTCAACCCCCTGGCTGAGGACTATTCAGATAAGGCTTCTGAAACTATAGCTGCTTATCTGGACAGAAAGGTTGCAGGGAGGTTTTCTTATCGCTTTGAAGCTTACTGGTATCCCGTGGGAGCTTTTCCGATGGGAAGTGAACTTATAGTCGGAGAAGAACCTCCTGCAGATGCTATAAGACAGAGTACAAAACTATCCATGCCTCTTTATGCAAGTGCACCTTCTAAAGATGCCCTTCTTGCCTGTGTGAATGATACTATGCTTGAAACTTCACTTAACGCTTCTGACGAAGAGGCTTCAACAGCACTTTTCCAGGCTTTTAATGCTTCTCTTGATGCCGCAGCTCTTGAAGGGGCGGAGACAGCTGTTGAGCTGCTTTTCCCGGCGGAATATTCAGGATCGGTTTTCGGAGAAGAAGCAGATGAGTCTTTTGAAACCCTGCTTTACGGGGTTTCTGAAAATGCGGGTGAAGAACATTCCCCCTCAACAGAAGACGAATTTAATGCCTATCTCTCGGAACTGCTTGAAACAGGGTTTGCACTCGATTCCGAAACCTATCCCGAAAATGTATCTACTGCAGAACTCTCTCTGCTTGAAGACCTGCTGGCGGACCATATCAGAAAAGAGATAAGGGCAGAACTTGAAGCTGAATTTTCAGGTGAGATTAACGAGACTGTTTATGCCATACTCGAGGCTGAAGATCTCTCGGAGGCTCGGGCTCTAAGGGATACAGGGATAGAATCAATTCACAGGCAGATCAATCCCGGCGGGGCAAGAATAATCCTTTACCTCTGGAAACCGTTTTAATGGGAATGAAAGCCTTTTTCAGTAAATCTTTTCGCCGGAAGAGGCTCTGATCCTATTTTTATGCTTTTAACTTTTTTCGTTCTTTTTCCCGACACAAAGTATATATTATATGGTGCATTCTCTAGTGATGTTTTTACCGAAACACTTACGCTTTTGCAGGAGTTCCTGAAAAAAGCCACGCAGCAGTTTGCTGTGGCGGATTAAAAATCTCCCGATCGATGTGTTGGTCCGTTATAGTCGGTAAAGATATAACCTCAGCCCGAAGAGCTTTTCTTTCGGGTATCGATCAATTAATATCAGGAGAATCAGATATGGCAAAAATGCATACCAAAAGAAAAGGAAAGTCAGCATCCACCAGGCCTAACAGAACCGAAGCCCCTGAGTGGTGCAAGATTGGAGCAGACGAAGTCACTTCGATTACACTGGATCTCTGGAAACAGGGTGTATCCACATCCGAAATCGGGATGATTTTAAGAGACCGCTATGGAGTCCCTGACGCCAAGCTTGTCACAGGTAAGAAGATCACAACAATTCTCAAGGAAAACAACGTTTATTCTAACATTCCCGAAGATCTTACCAACCTCATCGTGAAGGCTCTGAAACTGAGGAAGCACCTTACAATTAACAAGAAAGACGTACACAACAAGCGTTCCCTCAACCTGACTGAGTCCAAGATCAGAAGGCTTGTTAAGTACTACAAACAGGAAAAGGTACTTCCGAGAGATTGGTTCTACAAGCCTGAAACCGCAGAAATGATGATTACCAGATAAACCTGAAAATTCCCACTCAAGGGATTTTTCCACATAAGGATTGAGTTTGCCTTTCCGGCAAACCCCCTTATACTCTTTTTAAAACGTAAAATCCTTCCTGTGCCTCTGATATGAGGTGTCAGAAAGTGCGACCCAGTGTTTTTTTGCCCGCAGTTGTGCCGCTTTTTTCATTACGGTATCATTATTTGCTTGCAACGTAGCTTATTTTGCAGTCCCATGCAGGGCTCCCCGGAACTACACACCGCATACCTGAAATCTCCCCGATAACGACTGGCAGGCCATATACCTCTTCGATTACCTGAGGGGTAATTACTTCCACTCCTCCATAGGCGTGAACTTTCCCTCCCTTCAGGAGAATGAACCGGTCTGCATATCTGAAAGCCTGATTGAGGTCATGCATCGTCATCACAGCCGCAATCTTATGCTTAAGGACTATCTGCCTGATAATGGCCAGGATCTCCACCTGGTTCCTCAGATCGAGACTGCTTGTAGGTTCATCAAGGAGAAGGACTTTTGGCTCCTGAACAAGGGAACGTGCTATTGCTACCTTCTGGAGTTCGCCTCCGCTCATCTCATCGATATAGGACAGGCGCAGGTTTTCCATCGAGAGTAACTTGAAGACCGAATCAACGATCTTGAGATCCTTTTCCGTAATATCCCATTTAATATGGGGCCGCCTACCTAGCAGGACTGCATCAAAAGCCGTCAGCCTCCCTGTTTCCACACGCTGCGGGACATACCCGATAAGGCGTGCAATTTCCATTGTCCCGAGGTCGGAAAGGTTTTCCCCGTCTATATGGACTGCTCCCCCTCTCGGGTTGAGGATCCTGTTCAGGCATTTTAACAGGGTAGTCTTGCCAACTCCGTTGGGACCCAGGATTGCGACAACTTCGCCTTCATCGATTGAAAAGGCAATCTCATGAAGGATTTTACGGTTACGATATAAAAACTGGAGTTCATCTACAGAAAGAATCATCGTTTATACCCCCTGATGAGCAGGTAAATGAAAGTTGGTGCCCCCATGAAAGCAGTCAGAATGGAGACCGGAAGCACATATGGGGACACTATAAGCCTGGCTGCGGTGTCCGATACCAGAAGGAGGATTGCCCCAAGAAGAGTTGAGCCGGGTATAAGGTATCTCTGGTCATCCCCTATAATCCGCCTTACCATGTGCGGACAGATCAGCCCCACGAACCCTATGACGCCAAGGAACGAAACGATAACAGCCGAGACAAGTGCAGCAATAATCATGCCTATAAGCCTGACTTTTTCCACGTTGACACCGAGGCTTTTTGCGGTCTCATCCCCTGCATCGATTGCATTGTAGTTCCAGCGGTTGGCAATGAAGAATATGACCGCGAACAGGACAACCCCTGTCATAATCCCCAGTTCCGGCCAGTTTTTCACTCTTCCGACATCGCCAAAGGTCCAGAAGACAACTGCTGCAAGCTGGGTATCGTCAGCAAAGTACTGCAGGAACATCGTCCCTGCGGTAAAGAGGGAAGACAGTGAAACACCTGCAAGCACCATTACCTCGGGTGAAGACCCGCGGATCCGGGAGATGAGCAGGATTACCCCTGTGGCAAGAAGGCAAAAGATGAAAGCTACCATTGTGGTCAGGTAAGGATTGTTGAGGATGACGGCATTTGCAACGCTCGATTGCATCCTCCCTGTCCCGAGCACAATTACTGAGAAGGCAGCCCCGAAAGCTCCGGCGTTTGAGATGCCGAGAGTAAACGGAGACCCGAGAGGGTTACGCAGGATAGACTGCATTACCACCCCAGCAACTGAGAGCCCGGCTCCTGCTACTATCGCAGCCAGGGCTTGAGGGAGACGGATGTTCCAGATTATCGAATCCCATCTATCAGAGATGTTCTCCCCCATCAGGGTTTGTAATACACCATAGGGGGGGATCGTTACCTCTCCTACGGAAATCGAGTATATAAGCATAAAAAAAAGGAGCAGGAGCCCCCCCATTATCCAGAAGTACTTCCTTCGCACGTATACGAGGTAATCTTCGGGCACTGCTCCGTCGGCAAAATGCACTTATTTATACCCTCCATCTTACTTTAGAATCTGATTGAAACCCGTATCATTGTACTGTCCGTTCAGGTCAGAGAACACAGGTTTGCCCAGGAAGAAGGTATAGATCTCGTCGGCTTTGGCTTCAGGGTCGACATCCTCAAACCGGTCCGGATAGAGCACTTTTCCTACGAAATAAGCGTTTGCAAGCACTGACTCATAGTTGGTGCTGTAGAAGTTGTAGGGTATCACTCCGTAAACATTGCCATTCTTCACGGCTGAAAGCCCTTTGAGTGACGGATCGGTCTTGAGTTCTCCGACGGCTCCTTCATTGCCCAGCTGGAGGGTGCCAATGTCGATAAAGATATACTCAGGGTCCCAGTTTACCAGGGCTTCTTTAGCAATATCCGCATGGTCTGCGCCCATTCCGGCTGCAACGTTATTTGCATTTACCCAGAGGAATGGCGGATAAGCCGGTTCTGTGGAAATTATCCCGTGAGCTCCTGCACTGCTCACCCCTCCGACATAAACAGTCTTTCGTTCGGATTCCGGAATGTCTGCAGTCCTGTTTTCAAGGTCTTCCATCGTAGCTTCGATATAAGCGATTACCTCTTCTGCTCTTTCCTGTTTGCCCACTACCTCACCCATTATCCGGAGTGAACTATACATTTCAGCTTTCTGCTCCTCGTTCTTCAAAGACCCGTAAGGGAATGAGATTACCGAGATTCCGGTTTTTTCCTGGAGACTGTCGGCTTCAGCGGCATTTGTTGCCGAAGGTTGGCCAGTTGTGCCGGTTTTCAGGACAACCTGAGGGTTGATATTAATGATCTTTTCCGGGTCATCCTTGCCCCTGAACTCGCCGATCAGGGGATAGTCCTTAAGCTGCGGATTTGCAAGGGCATAAGGACGGCCTTCTACCGCTGACTCCTTCTTTTCCAGGCTGTCAACTCCGACTACGAAGTCCTGAGCCTGCAGGTATACAAGGTAGCGCAGGGATCCTGCCCCTGAGCAGACGACCTCTTCGACATTTTCAGGTATGGTTACATTTCTGCCGAACCCATCTGTGATTGTGATTCCTGCGGATTCTGTTAACTCCTCGGAATTTGTAGTGATCCCGGCAGACTCTGCTGGAGCCGCATCTTCTCCGTCCTCAACAGGAGTGGATTTGCTCGTACATCCTGAGGTTACGACCAGGGCAGCTATGAGCACTCCAATGAAAATAATTTTAGTTATTTTAATACTGGGGGATATATTCATGTTACGTTCCTCTAATTTACTAGAGAAAGCGTATTACATAAAGTTAACTAATTTATTCGATTAATTCTTATAATACCAATAATTTTTCAAATATTGGTATGATTTATTGTGAGATTTAATTTGGTTGAGGATAATATAGATAGTGAGTACAGGGGTGTTATGAATCCGCTGCTACTTTCATTATTGTGCTGGGGGTACCTGTGAACAGTGACTTTTTTGACAGATTTCGCGTTGTCCTGCAAATGGTACATTTATTTTACACAGAAGACGGGAAAAAGGTCAGAAGAAGATGAGAAAAAGATAAGAAGAAAACGGGAAAAAGGTCAGAAGAAGACGGGAAAAAGGTCAGAAGAAGACGGGAAAAAGGTCAGAAGAAGACGGGAAAAAGGTCAGAAGAAGAAGAAGAAGATGAGAAAAAGGTCAGAAGAAGAAGGACCTGAATTTCAGTATTCAGGTTCCAGCCCTTCAATCTGGGAAAAGGCTTTTTCCATTTCTACTCCTTCTTCCACGCGCTGCTTTTTTGCCTTTTCATAGTGGATTGCCTGGACTGCCACATTATAGAGTTTTTCCAGCTCATGGGCTGACTCCAGGGTCAGAAGTGAAAGAATCTGCGGATACTCTCCGTTGCATACGACTATCCCCTTGAAGACATGCCCTACGGCTCCGGAAAGTTTTTCGATTTCAGTTGAGATGTCGTCTATGCTCAGGTATTTGCGGTCGCCTTTGATTATGATCATTGCCCTGCTTGCTTCTTCATAAACATTGGTTGAAAATAAAAGGCCTGAAGGAGAGAGTGAATTCTGGATTGCGGTTTTAACAGGCATTTCCTTATCAGCCCTGAAAAAGCCGATTGTTGCAAGCCCTGCACCCCCGTTCATTACGGTTTTGAAATCCCCGAGGTCCGTTACCATCATCATCTCACTATCAAGAGCATCGAGAAGGAAGAGAAGGCGTTCTGCAATCATGTCATTGATGCCGTTATAGGCATCCTGGATACTTCCCCCTATATTTTTCAGGTACTGGTTATCAGCAAGGATAATCCCGTCTGCTCCGCTTTGGCGGATGTCCCGGATAGAAAAAGCTGCATTTTGAAGATAAAGGGTTCCTTCTTCCCTGAAAGGGAGGACAACGACACAATAAATAGGATAATCATAGCGTTTTTTCATCTCTTTTACGAGAAGAGGGGTAAAAGAAGAGCCTGTGCCGCCTGAAGCTGAGGTAAGTACAAAGGCGATATCAAAATTGCCCCTTTCCTCAATCTGCCGCATAATCTGTTCTTTACTTTCTTCAAAGACCTGCTTTCCTACATTCCGGTTTGCACCGACTCCGTGCAGGTGAGGTATATGGACTCTATCTTTTGCTTTTGTAAATTTCATCTCTTTTAAGTCATTAACGGCAGTGTTGAAGGCAAGGGTTTCAACATGGCTTTTAAATTTCTGCTTTGAATAAAACTTTGCAAGCTTGTTGCAGCTTTTTCCCCCTCCCATTGCATGTCGGTTAATGGAATCAAGAATCCTGTTTCCACATTGCCCGTTTCCTATTACCAGTATATTAAGCAAAAAATTCCTCCATTTTAAAGGTGAATTAACATTTTTCCTGTATGGAATCGATCAAGGACATTACATCTTATTTATATTATTAATCAAGTTGGCATAGTAGTGATTAAGTTGGTATAGTGGTGATTAAGTTTTATATATTATTGATAAAGTGTTACTCTTTTAATACCTGTATTCCCTGTGCCGTCTGTAGACCTGAAATCCAATGACTGCAAGGATGATTGCTGAAATTATGATGTATAAGGGGTTTTTAATCAGAAAATCGAACTTACCTTCTTTTACATTGATACGGGAAGTTGCAAACTCCTCGTTTTGCTTAATGTTCTGGGCATCTACACCATTACTGTATTCATAAGAAAGCTCTGAATTTATACTGTAAGTTCCCACTTCTTTTGCTTTTAAAGTATACCTGAACTCTTTGTCGTTATTGGGCTGCAGAGTTTCAAGGTATATTCTGGGATTTCCGCCTATGGTTTCAATCCCCTCGTCTCCGCCCACGTATTCCATACCGTCCGGAACCATAATGTCGAGGCGGACAGCCTGTGCAGGGGCACTTCCGGTATTCTTCAAGATTACGGTTGAGGTGATTTTTTCGTTCCTTCCTACAGATAAGAGATCCACATTCATTATGGAATCAACATTCGCAATCTGCTTATTTCCTTCACTTACAGTAATGGATGGTGTGTTAGAAGAAGACTGGTAAGTCTGACCGGCACTGTTCGTATAAGTAGCAGTCACAGCTCTGAGGTCGAAGGTTCCTGCCTCGGTTGCTTTTAGGTTATAAATATAAACAAGGGTTTCAGGGACTGATTGCCCATAATCAATTTTAGGGATGCTGGTCGAAACTTCGTAAGTGGTTTCTTTCAGGATAAAATGTTCCTGCTTAGGGTCCGTAAACAGCACCTTGTTTGCAACATCGTTTCCGGTAGTTCTTGCAGTCACAGTAACAGTTATGACATCTCCTACCTCTATTTCGGATTTATCTACGCTCTTGACTATTACAAGCTTCGGATCCCCTGCGAAGGTTGTTCCAGAGTGCCCGCTTTCAATAACCTCACTTACATAAAGGTCTCCTATGTTGTAGTTTGATATACTTATCTCAACTGTAGCCCTGGGTAATACGCCTCCACCATGCACGGACTTCAGGCGCATCTGGACTTCCCCATCATCCTCGAAATCAAACTCAAAACTCTCGTTTATATCCAGCAGGCCATTTGCGATTTCCTTATCTCTTTCGTACACGTAATATGAGGCTGTGCTAGCTTCAGGGAAGACATCGGTAATTTCGATTATGTAATTATTAAGCTGATATACCTCCCCTTCCTCAATATCACCGTCATACACTGTGGTTCTTGCCGATGCTGTGCTGCCAAGCGTCAGCAGGATGAGAAACGCAAACAAAACAGTTCTATGGGTCCCTTTCAGTTTCACTTCTGCTACCTCAAATTCCTTATAAAAAAAGATTATTTATGGCAGGTCATTCTCCTTTAAATTATTTTTAGATGAATATTATTGAATTAGCTGTTTATAATGCATTATTAATTTGTATAAGTTCATAACAGGCACCAACCGCTGTAGGATTAATTACATAAATAAATTTTTTACAAATACCCGGATTGAAAACTTGTAATACATCTTAGATTTGTTATTATATTTAAGTGCAAAATATACGGTTGAATACGTGAGATTCCACATAATCCTCAAGAATAAATTCTGAAACAAGTGGAATATTAGAAGCTGGATTTAACATTAATTTTCATCCGGGTTTTCGAGTTGTTTTTGTTTCATAAGTTTATATTTTTATATTATTATCTTTGTAATCTTTATTCATTACTTCCTTTTTATCTTTTCGGTGTTTTTCAAAGTTTCGGCCGAAAAATGAAACATATCATAAAATAGAATTGTAATCATTGGTGTAAAAAGAATTAAAAGTTAAAAGTCTTCAACAGGAAAATCTATTAAATAAAAAAGAGAAAGATTAATGTGTTAACTTATAGGCAAGTATCAAAATTTATTCATTAATCTCAAACAAAGATACCAACCACCGAAGGCACAGAAACCACGGAATACCGGGCACTTCCGTGGTTATAACGCATCTGGGGAGTTAACTGTAAGCATTTACATCCGAAACTATAGTTTCAGTTCTCGGAGTTGACTATTTCCAGGCTAACATCTATCCATCTTGATTTGTGGATAAGGGAGCCCATTGATATTACATCAACTCCTGTTTTTGCATAACCTTCAAGGTTTGCGGGGGAAATTCCTCCTGAGGCTTCCACAAGGACTGATTTCCTGAGTCCTTTTTCTTCAAGTACGGAGAGAGTCTCTTTGACCGCCTCAGGCTGCATATTATCAAGCATGATAATGTCAGCTCCCAGTTCTGCAGCAAAGACCGCGTCTTCTGCAGACTCTACCTCAACCTCAATTTTCCGCGTAAAGCTTGTTTTTTGCGCTGCTTTGATTGCGGCTTCTATTCCCATGAGTTTGATGTGGTTATCTTTAATCATAACCGCATCCGAGAGGTTAAACCTGTGAGTGTCTCCGCCACCTGCAGCGACAGCGAGCTTTTCGAATTTCCTTATTCCGGGGGTAGTTTTCCTTGTACACGCAAGCCTTGTGCTTTCGGAGTGCTTTCTTACGACATCCACACAGTTCCTGGTCAGGGTTGCAATCCCGCTAAGGTGCCCGAGGAAATTAAGGCTAAGGCGCTCTGCCCTGAGAATGGATACCGCTCCTCCCCTGAGCCTGAAAATTATATCGCCCTTGCTGAGACAATCCCCATCTTTAAGACCTGTTTCTGCCTGAATTCCAAAATAAAAAAATATTGATGCTGCCTCATTGAGTCCGGCAACCGTACAATCCTCTTTTGTGAAAATGATGGCTTCTGCAGGCCTGTCCGGAACAATAGTGCACGAAACATCATCGTACCCCAGATCTTCTTCTATGAAGCTTTCTACTTCTCTGATAAGCATGATTTTTACCCCGATACTTAATGCTGCCCGGATTTATAAGAGGCGCGGGCATTTTCCTTTAGTATCTCTTTATTCCGTTTTTACTTTATTGTTTGTAATTTGGGTTCTCCAAAGTAAGGTGCTGAGAACAGGCAAAGAACATGAGAACAGGTGAAGAACAGGTGAAGAACAGGTGAAGAACAGGAAAAAGAACATGAGAACAGGTAAATAATAGGCAAAGAACGGGTAGAAATGTGCAGAAGAGTTTTGAGACGAAAACAAAAGCCGGACAACAGAAGATTTTAAGTGAGAGAACGGAATACAGTAATCCCGTTCCCGGATTTCCGTTATTCTGGACAGATAAAGAAAATTATAATGCAAGCAATTATAACGAATTGAAAAATACCAGCTAAAACAACTTAAGTTACTGGCTAAAGCAATTAAAATCTACTGATTATTCTCAGGAGCCTGAAATACTGAAAATTGGAGTTATTGGTTGCGGATTCATTGGCGGACAGATTTGCAAGGCTATTGATAACGGAGAGATCAATGCAGAGCTGTCTGCTCTCTGTGACTCTTCGGAGAGCAAGATCCTTGAACTTTCAGCTTCCCTGAAGACATGCAGTCCTGCATATATGGAGATTGAAGAACTCATACGCAGTGTGGATCTTGTTATAGAAAGCGCCTCTCAGAATGCTGTCAAATCCATTGTACCACAGGCCCTTAAGGCCGGATGTGATGTGATGGTCCTGAGCGTGGGTGCCCTTGCCGATGAAGAACTGAGGACAACCCTTTTCGAGCTTGCAAAACAGCACAATTGCAAGCTTTATTTCCCCTCGGGTGCGGTTGTCGGCATCGATGGATTAAACTCAGCATCTGCGGCTGGCATTTCCTCGGTCACCCTGACCACCAGGAAACCTCCGTCAGGACTCATGGGAGCTCCTTATGTTGTGGAACACGGCATAAAACTTGAAAAACTTGGAAAAGAAACCGTACTTTTTGAAGGGACGGCCTCCGAAGCCGTAAAAGCCTTTCCTGCAAACGTTAACGTGGCCGCTACGATAAGTCTTGCAGGCATAGGTTTTGAGCAGACCAGGGTAAGAATCATAGCTGACCCCTCCCTTTCCAGAAATGTGCATGAGATCACCGTTGAAGGAGAATTCGGCAAATTTAGCACCAGAGTGGAAAATCTTCCTTCCCCGGAAAATCCGAAAACAAGTTATCTTGCAGCCCTTTCTGCAGTTTCTACCCTCAAAAAGATCCTGAATCCCGTCCAGATCGGGACCTGAATTCTTCCCGGTTGGACCTTGAGGACTGAACCTGAACTGACAGGATTCAGGTGCCTGAACTTAGATTTACGGATTGAAGGCGGGTGGGGTTCACAAACATTAGGTTCACAAACATTATATAGTCCGGAGGAGTTAAGCACGTAAATCCTCCGAAGAAGGTTGCATGTATGCGAAAAAGTGCCTCATGGATAGAATGTTCCTTATTGCACTCCTTTCTACGTTTAACATGCACTTTTGCCAGAATGCCTTTACGTTAAAAATCTAAACGTCTTAATTAAAGGCCTCTTTACACTAAAAAAATTCTATATTCATATTTTTCTCTCAAATATTATGGTGGTCCCATGCATCAAGCAGACCTTATAAAAAGGATCCAGGAATTGAAGCTAAAACGAAACGCAGTAATTCTTTCTCACTATTACTCCCGCCCCGAAGTCCAGGACATTGCGGACTTTGTAGGGGATTCCCTTGCCCTGAGCCAGGAAGCTGTCCGCCAGGACGCAGATGTTATTGTGTTTTGCGGCGTTCATTTTATGGGAGAGAGCGCTGCAATCCTTTCTCCGAAAAAGACGGTCCTGTTACCGGAAATCGATGCCACATGCCCGATGGCTGAAATGGTAAATGTGGAAGGCCTTAAAAGACTCAAAGAAAAGCACCCTGAAGCTCTGGTCGTCTCCTATGTAAACAGTTCGGCTGCAATCAAAGCAGAGTCCTATATCTGCTGTACCTCTGCCAACGCTGTAGAAGTGGTAAACTCCCTGGACGCCGAAGAGGTTATCTTTGTGCCTGACAAGAACCTGGCTGCCTACGTTGCGGCCCGGACCGACAAAAAAATAATTCCCTGGGAAGGGCACTGCCCCACACACCACCAGGTCCTGAGGGAAGATGTCCTGAAAATGAAGGAAAAACATCCCCTGGCTAAATTCATCGCTCATCCCGAGTGCCGCCCTGATGTCCTGGAACTTGCAGACTATGTGGCAAGCACGCGAGGAATGATCATGTACGCGAAAAACTCTCCTGCACAGGAATTTATAATCGGCACGGAGTGCGGGCTTATTCATGGGCTCCTTAAGGCAGCTCCGGAAAAAACATATTACTGTATCTCTGAATTTGCCTGCTGTCCCAGCATGAAAATGGTCAATCTTGAAAAAGTCCTGGCTTCCCTTGAAAAGATGCAGCACGTAGTGACTGTTCCCGAGGACGTGCGGATAAGGGCGAAAGAAGCCCTTGACAGAATGCTTGCGGTAAAAATAAAATAAGCTGAATGTTTTATCCGTTTGCTACGGCCCGCTTATGCAAGGAAAGTTTTGATTTATCGCGGATTATTTCTTCGCGGGAATTTATGGGAAAAAATAATGAGGAGTAGGAGAGAAACAAAATCTCACCTACTTTCATGCTAAAGAAACCTTTTAGATCTTTTTCTTCAACACGCCGTATCCTACAATAAGCGCAAATAGGGGCAGAGCAATTACCATAAATATTTTAGCTGTCTCCATAGGCTTTTTGTCTGGACCGTTTTGTCCTGCACTTCCGTTCAGAAGTGACTTTCCTTCACTTTCCAGGTTTCTCAGAGTTTTTTGTAATTTTCCTTCCTGATATTCTGTTATCGCAAAGGAGGAATATCCAGAAGTTTTTGCCTTAAAATAAACGTAATCTTTATCTTCGCCAACTTTTACCGTGGAAAGCGGTTTCCAGCCTTTGTTATACCATTGAAGGGTTATAAGGGATTCATTGACATTATTAGCTTCAATCCAGTCTTTTTCAACTTTGAATCCGATTAATCCATTTTTAAGGGAAGTAGGAAGTCCTTCTCCACTATTTCCTACCCAGATATTCACATGTTTATAGATTCTGCCAGAAGGAAGTTTTGGGACAAGTGTGGATTTGCCTTTAAGTACTTCTGCAATTGCTGTTGTCCTTCTGAATGTCCTTTCTGCATCATATTCAATATATGTTATGCAGGTAACGTTTTCCGGGAATTCATATTTAATATGATACCCACTCATCACGTTTCTAGTAGCAAGCTCCTTGATTTGGATATTGCTGGCCGGCTCTGCGGAAACACCACTTCCTATGCTGCTGGAACCGGAACTAGAACTGGATTTGGAACCGGAACTCCCACTGTCGGCATTATCTGTTGGTGTTGGATCTGCGGGTACTGGATCAGGGGTATCAGTTGGTACCGGATCGGGGGTATCGGTTGGTACCGGATCGGGAGTATCAGTTGGTACCGGATCAGGGGTATCGGTTGGTACCGGATCGGGAGTATCGGTTGGTACCGGATCGGGAGTATCAGTTGGTACCGGATCAGGGGTATCGGTTGG
>NZ_JJQY01000012.1:0-95378 GCF_000979295.1 Methanosarcina sp. 1.H.T.1A.1
AGATGTGTATAAGAGACAGGAACATATCAGAGCAAAAGCTGCACGGAAAGAATAGAAACCTATATGGGGATGTGGGATTTTACGGCAGGAAACTTGATTTTTATATAAGAAGAGACATATTAGAAACCATCAAAGATTTTACGGGGCATAGAAAAATATAACCTTTGCCCATGAACGTTAAACCGGACCTGAAAAATGATATTAAAAAATAAAGTTACAACCACTCCTGAAAAGATATACGCTATTTTTGATTTCAATAAAGTCTCCAATAAGTATTCAGGAACTGTGGTCCATCTCTCGATCTCGGATTTTAACCCTGAATAGATTTAGTTTAGGTTAAATATTATGAGAGTAATACGAACATATGGTAGGGAATTTATGTCAACTACCCCTGAGTGCAGTGTTTTACTCTGATCTCAGTGTTTTACTCTGATCTCAGTGTTTTACTCTGATCCCAGTGTCTTACTCTGATCCCAGTGTCTTACTCTGATTTCAGTGTTTTACTCCGATCTGTTTCTTTCGATCATATTTGCTTTTTTAAAACGGAAGAATCAATATAAAAACCAGACTCAAAACCAGACAGTGAACCTGTATGAGTGAAGAATTGCTAAAAGTGTTAAAGGCGGCAGGACTTGAGGTACTTTCCTGCATGCACTGCGGCACATGCACAGGAAGCTGTCCTTCGGGACGGCATACCGGGCTCAATACCCGAAGAATAATTCGAGATGCACGCAAGAACAGAGCTACTGTTCTCTCAGATGACGCCCTGTGGCTCTGTACAACCTGCTACACATGCCAGGAGCGCTGCCCACGCGGAATACCAATCACAGATGCTATTCTTGAGTTAAGGAGGCTCGCAGTCAGGGAAGGTTTCATGCTTCCCGAACACCGCCGTGTTTCGGAAATGGTGCTTGAGTGCGGACATGCAGTCCCCCTCGATGAGGAAACAAAGAAAAAAAGGGAAGAACTCGGGCTGGACCCGATACCTGAAACCGTCCAGAAATATCCGGAAGCTCTTGATGGGCTGAAAATCCTTCTCAAAACCTGCAAATTCGACGAGCTTGTGGCTGAAAAATAAGGAGGCAGAAAAATATGGCAAAACTATCGCTGTTTCTTGGCTGTATCGTACCCAACCGCTACCCGGGAATTGAGAAAGCAACAAAACTCTGCCTGCAAAAACTTGAAGTTGATGCATCCGACCTGCCAGGAGCCTCCTGCTGCCCTGCCCCGGGAGTGTTCAAGTCTTTTGATAAAGCAACCTGGCTTGCCCTTGCCAGCCGAAACATCGCCCTCTCGGAAAAAATGGAGAGGGATGTCCTGACAGTTTGCAACGGCTGCTATGGGTCCCTGGCAGACGCGAATATAGAACTTAAAAAAGACCCTGAAATGAAAGCCTGCACAAACACCTGCCTCAAAGAGATAGGCATGGAGTTTAAGGGAACCGCAGAGGTAAGGCACATAATCGAGTTTCTTCACAGGGAATTCGGACCTGAGAAACTCAAGGGCTGCATCACAACCCCCCTTGACCTGAAAGTAGCCCTTCATTACGGATGCCACCTGATCAAGCCCTCAAAGGACAGAAACCTTGGAGAAACAGAAGCTCCGGTATTCTTTGATGAGCTGGTTGAAGCCACTGGTGCAAAAAGTGTGGATTATACAGACAAAATGATGTGCTGCGGAGCAGGAGGAGGCGTCCGTTCAGGGCACGCTGCCGAATCCCTGGAAATGCTTGAACATAAGCTTGCCTGCATCCGGAATGCAGGAGTGGACTGTATTGTCAATGCATGCCCCTTCTGCCACCTTCAGTTTGACAAAGGGCAGCTTGCAGTCAATGAGAAGTTCGGAACTGACTACTCTATCCCCGTTCTCCATTACTCCCAGCTCCTTGGCCTTGCTCTCGGCTTTTCTCCGGACGAGCTGGGGATAGAACAGAATGCAGTCCAGAACATTGAATTTCTTGCAAAAATCTATGAAATCAGTGCAGGCTTGAGGTAAATAACCGGAAATCAGGCAGAACGCTTGAAAAAGAGGTTTAAGAAAAAAAGGTTAAGAAAGTGTTTTAAGCCGGGAACTCGGCATCCCCTCGAGGACTTAGTCCAGCCCGTCTTATCTTTATTCCTGCATATACCAGAGGCATTTCTGCCTCCATTTGCAGGCCCCACATACATCTTCGATATCCGAAGCTTTGTTAAGTTTTGAATTTATGAGCCTGAAGGCTTCATCTGCCTTTATAACAGTTCCGTCATCTATCCTTAATTTCTCCAGGACAACGAGGTCCATTTGCCTGATCCCGCGGGAGAGAGCAGATTCCTGAATGGTGCATTCCCTTTTACTGGGACAGGAAACGCAGATTGCATCACACACAGTTACAAGCTTGAGAAGTCTGGAAGGAAGAGTCTCAAGATCCGAAATCACAGCCCGCATATTGGCAACAAAAGCCGGGCTGTATCCATATCCCTGGAATCCCTGGATACAACAGAGGTGATGAGCCCTGATTTTCAGGAGTTCGGAATCGGGTTTAGAGTCAGTTTCAGATTTACATTTCGATTTTTCAGACATGCATTTCTCCAGGGCTTAAAATCACAAAAATAAAAGAATTATTTCTACAAATTCATTCTATAAAATCAATTTCTGAATCCCCGAGATAGGGCAATTCCAGGAGCGGAAGTGTTATCGAAGGGGCTTCCGAGTATTCTGCAAAGAGAATATCATAGCCGGTCTTGAGCCCAAGCATGATATTCAGGTTAGTGTGATCATCGTTAAGGAGGAGGGCCTGTCCTATAGGATTGCAGACAGCTTCAAATTCCAAATTGCCGGTTTTTCTGAGACCAAGACTTTCTTTTTCGAGGCTGCAAACCTTGCAGCAAACTGAAAACACCTCAAAATATCTTGAAAGTAGATCATAAACCAGCCTTGCTTCCCTCTCATGCTCAATACAGAAAGCAATTCCTATCCTCCTGTACCCAAGCCTCTTTGAGTAAATTGCAATTTCTTCTAATTTTGTCCTTTTTGCAGAGTCTGACTCAAGCCAGGCGGCCATCTGGATCGATTTAAGATCATCGCCGCTATACTCGAGTCTCGATTTGATAACAGAGCAGTTTTTGCCTATCAAACATTCCTTATTTCTGCACAACGCACACTGCACACTTTTTCTCCAAGGGATTTTTAACACCAATAGGATACTATAATCATAAATAAACTTTGCAGGTATAAATATTTCTATGAGAGCCAGAAAATGTACTGGTAGAATTGATGATAAGTAAAATAGATGAAAAAACTCAATGAGAAAAGAAAAAACTCAATGAGAAAAGAAAAAACTCAATGAGAAAAGAAAAAATGGAAAAATCAAGGATTTATTTCTGCCTTGCTTTCGGCAACGGACCTTCGGAGAGTTTTTCAAGGGCATTAACAATGTTTTCAAGTTTATTGAAAGGAATCCCCATAAGCATTTCATCATTTTCGATGTCAGTAGCTTTCCTGCACCCGAAGCAGCCTAAAGAGATATTTATTTCCCCAGTCAAGGTCGGCAGGATAGTTGTGTCGGCGCAGGTTGCCTGAAAAGCTGCACTGCTAAAGTTTACCCTCCCGCCTTTATAGTAGGTACTTGCCGGGACTATCCAGTAAACGGTTTCCGGCCTGTCCACAAGAATAACTACATCGGGCTCGACCTTTGCATCCTTCAGAGGCCCTACAACAGTTGCGGTTCTACTTTCGGGCTCAAAAATGGGACGGTTTGCGATCATTCCTGCTGCTGCCTCCACACTATCAAACATCCCAAGGTTATGGTGGAACTCTCCTGAAGCCACCTTTTCAGGCGAAGGAATGATCCCAAGGCTTGAGGCTCCTACCACGCAGGCATGTTTACCTGCAGGAATTATGAAAGACTCCCCTTTCCTGGCTTTCATGATAGACTGGCAGTGCCTGAGGTTTTTCTCGGGCTCTTTATACCCTTCGGGCATAGGCTCTCCTTTTTTAACAACTTTCACTGCCACCGGTTCGTACCTGAGGTCAAGGAACTTGACCAATTTCTCTGCAAGTTGAGTATAATCCATTTTATTCCCTCACCAACTACTTATTGAACTCACTATAGAATTATAGAACTCACTATAGAATTATTTAATTCACTGCCGAATTATTGAGATCAGTGCCGAATTAATACCAGCTTCATCAACTGTTTATGAATAAGATTCAAAGGACAGACTGCAATATTAGTTAACAGTTGCCATATTATTTAACTTTCTAACATTTGAGTTAAAATTATTCCGAAAAGTTAAGGTTCCCTGATCCGGAGGCTTTTGGGCATATTTCGTTATTGAAAGTTTCTGAAAGCCTTATTTCGATCTCTGCCCAGAGGTTACGTACAATATTTGCAAACTCTACAGCCCCGGTGTCCCCGGAATGAGCAGCATATTCGATCACGGTTTCTTCCATCATCATTGCCTCTGTAGTTATGTCCGCATAAGGTAAACGGGCAAGAAGAGGAATTCCGGCTTCCCTGCAAAAAGCCTCAATTTCAAGGCTCTTTTTCTCGTTGAGATCATATTTGTTAATGCAGGCAACAGTCGGGATTTTGAAATATGCAGTAAGTTCGATTGCCCGTTTCAGGTCGTGGAGTCCGGAAACAGTGGGTTCGCTAAGCACAAGGACAAGGTCTGTTCCGGTAATTGCTGCCATAACAGGGCAGCCAGTGCCGGGAGGGCCGTCAATAAGAACGAGTTTGCAGGAATATCTATCTGCAAGTTCTACGGCCTTTTTTCGGACCAGGTTCACAAGTTTTCCACTTGCTTCCTCTCCAGTGCCCAGTTTTGCATGAGCCATTGGCCCGAAACGGGTTATGGAGGAAACTGCCTGCCCAGAAACTCTCGGCATCAGGGAAACCGCGTTTTCAGGGCAGGCGACAGTACAGACTGCACAACCTTCGCAGCCATACGGATTTATCGTGAAGTTTTCAAGGACTGCTCCGAATCTGCAGGTTTCCCGGCAGATGCCGCAGTCAGTACAGAGATTCAGATCAATGGAAGCAAGTTCCAGTCCCAGACAATCCTCTGTTTTAAGTACCTGGGGCTTAAGGATAAGAGGCAGGTCGGATGCATCAACATCACAATCAGCAAGTACAGCATTTCCGGAGAGAGAAGAAAAGGCAGCTGTAAGGGTGGTCTTTCCACATCCACCTTTTCCGCTAATTATAGCCAGCTGCCTCATTGTACCCCCGTACTTTTACAAGCCAGTGCTTTTATCGTTTCGAACATATCTTCGAACTTTTCCTTCCAGTCAGGCATTTCCTTAACAAAGGGAATGCCCTCTGAATAGAGCCTGGCAATCATCCTATCATTAGGAATGCGGAGCAGAATAGGAATCCCTTCAGCTCTGCAAAACTCTTCCACCCTTGAATCTCCAAGCCCGTCACGGTTGAGAACGACCCCCACAGGAACATTAAGAGCCCTTGTAGCTTCCAGGGCAAGAAGGAAATCGTGGAAACCGAATGGAGTCGACTCTGTCACAAGCACACAGTAATCCGCACCCCCAATGACTGCAAGGACTGAACATGCCGTTCCGGGAGGGGAATCAATGATTGCAGGTCTGCTTTCATCGAGATGCCGCTGAAGCGACCTGATGACCGGCGTTGCCATAGCTTCCCCTATGTTCAGGATACCGCGGAGAAATTTAAGAGAGGTTTGAGAAGATGATGCTTTTTCGATCCTTCCGATAGACCTGGGCTTTTCTTCTATGGCTCCTGCCGGACAGACAAGGCTGCAGCCGCCACAGCCGTGGCAGAGGGAAGGAAAGAACATGATCTGTATGGGAAGGGCAGCCAGAGCATTATACTTACAGAAATCAGCACAATTCCCGCAAAGAGTACACTTATCAGGATTAATTTCCGGAACCAGACAGGTTACTTCTTCTACAGGCTCCAGTTCAAAATCCAGAAACAGGTTGCAATTAGGCTCTTCCACATCACAGTCAAAAAGCTGCACGTCTTCGAGAGCAAGAGCAAGGTTTACTGCAACCGTGGTTTTCCCTGTACCGCCTTTGCCGCTTGCAATTGCAATTTTCATGAGCTGCGCCTTCTCACCCTTACATAAACTGAGGAGCCCATCTCTCAGTGATGGTGCTCGTGTTCTGCACAGGTGTTTTCGGCACTGGCACTACGGAGCTGACCTGCTTTCCAGGCTCCGATCGCATCCTGAACCGTACCTTCGACACCCACGAAAACATTGATTCCATAAGACTCAAACATCTTGACAGCTTTGTACCCCAGTCCCGAACAAAGCATAATATTCACCCCATTTTTATAAAGGAACTCAGGAGGCAGGCCTACTCCACCCATATGCTCGCTAGTATTAGGGATTACGGAAACTTCTCCACTGTCAGTATCCAGGATAGTATAAGTGGGAGCCTTTCCAAAGTGCTGTTCTATAGTTCCTTCCATGCCGTTGTTATCTCTTGTAGGTACACATACTTTCATATAGCTCACCTTTAAATTTCCAGACATTTCACAGAAAATATTGTTACAAAATTTTTCTTATTTATGAGATTTTGTTCTTAGTAGCTGTCACAAAATAAATTATGTATATTTATCACAGAGTTGGTTTGCAATTAGTGATAATGATCTTGAAAATCAAGGCATCCAATCGAACCATGTGCATAGTTTTTTCTGTGACGGGTCCTTAGTTTGGACCTTTAACTCAACTCTTCCTCATACCGATATGAGTGGAAGCGTTCGGGCTCTCAAGGAGGGAAAGCTTTCCGGATTGATACTCTCGAAGGGCAAAGGATACCGTACCTCTGATTCCAGAATGGATTTCAATACCTGCTTCGGAGAGTATGGAGAAAGAGTTCGGCCCCACACTTCCCGTTAAGAGGGTGTCTACCCCTGCGCTCGCAATTTCCTCTGCTGCCCGGATCCCTGCGCCACCGGAGGCTTCGGACCCGGGATTTTTGATTGATGTTACTGACCCTATCTCCGGATCAATGATCACAAAATAATTGCATCTTCCGAATTGAGGGTCCACTTCAGAATCAGGATCCTTTCCAAAGGCACTTATGCAGATTTTCATATTTTATGCTCCAATATAAAATCCGCTGACTCTCAAACCATACATTTCTCTGTAGATTTTTCGAATAAAGTGGAGGCATATCAGCCCCTCACAAACGCAGAGACGTCAGAGATATAGAAAGTACAATTTCACCCATATGAGTGTAAATATTTATAGTTTTCTATTTGAAAAGAGAAATTGTTATATATTTATTCAACAATGTACATAAGTAACCTATGAAAAAATGCAGAGGAAGACCAAAATGCCCGAGGCGCGTTGAGCAAACCCCTGATGTCACATATTTCAAGCCCAGGGGGGTTCCACTTTCGGATCTTGAAGTGGTATCCCTCACAGTAGAAGAACTTGAAGCCCTGAGGCTTGTGGATGTTGAAGGCCTTAGACAGGAGGACGCAGCCACCAGGGTAGGGATATCAAGGAGAGCGTTCTGGGAAGACCTGAAAGCCGCCAGAATGAAAGTAGCACTCGCCCTCAGCACAGGAAAAGCGATTGAGATAAAAGGCGGTAACTATATCAGGGCTGAGGGTACTGACATTAGAGATGATGTTGACGCGTAAAAGAGAGATTTGAAACGGGGAAAAACTGAAAAATGCGGAATTTTTACACAGGCGATAAAAAATGAAAGATAAGGTTCAATCACTGGAAAGCTTATCGAAAAAGCCCGAGGAGCCAAAAATCGTAGTCAGCCTCAGGCGCATCAAACGCAAGATAATGGTAATGAGCGGGAAAGGCGGAGTAGGAAAAAGTACGGTTGCCGCAAATCTCGCTGTCGGGCTTGCCCTCCGCGGACACAGGGTCGGTCTTCTTGACTGTGATATCCACGGTCCGACTGTCCCTACTATCTTCGGGCTGGAGTCCGCAAGACCTGAAGTAAATGAAGAAGGAATTATCCCAATTCAGGTGCTTCCCAACCTCTCAATAATGTCTATTGGTTTCCTGCTCGAAAACAAAGACTCACCTATAATCTGGAGGGGACCTGCCAAAATGGGAGCAATCAAGCAGTTCCTGGAAGAAGTTTACTGGGGGAAGCTTGACTTTCTGCTTATCGACCTTCCGCCGGGAACGGGAGACGAACCCCTGAGTGTAGCCCAGCTTATCCCCAACTGTGACGGTTCCGTGCTTGTTACAACCCCTCAGGATGTAGCCCTTATCAGTGTTCGGAAATCAATCACATTCTCGGAAAAACTAAATGTACCTATAATAGGGCTTGTGGACAATATGCATGGACTTATCTGCCCTCACTGCAATAAGCCTATAGATGTATTCGGAAGTGGAGGCGTTGAAAAAGCCGCAGAAGACTTTAATGTCCCTGTCCTTGCCAGACTTCCTATAGAGCCCAAAATCGCAGAAATGGAAGACAAGGGTACGATCGTTCAGGACCAGCTTAAACACAGCACGGAGTGGCAGAAGAATTTTGAAAATGTCGTGAATGCAGTAGAAAAAATCCTTGAGGAAAAGTAAGGCAGAGTAAAAAGGTTTACACAATTCATAATTATTAAGTTTCTTTATCGGAATTGCATTCCTTTATCGGAATAGATCCTTTTTATTTTTCTTTTTATTTTTTGTTTATATAATGTATTTCCCGGATTTTGGATTCCATTCCTGCCACAGGAATCTAATATAGTTATTGATATTTATCCTATCGAATCCCTTTAATCGAGTGGTCCGCAGATAGATATTCACATATAGGTATTTACAGATAATTCGTACCGTAGTTTACGGTTAATTATTTGAGTGTTATGGATAATTCTATTGCAGAATTCAGGCTTTCAGAATCAGTAGAAATAAAATTATTTGTGATAAGAGAGAATTATCAATACAGAAAGCCTAAAGAACTATAAAAAGAACAACCAATGTTGAGAACATGAATAAATTAATTATATTACTAATCCTGCTTACAGCTGTGCTTTTTACGGCAGGCTGTACTGAAAACCCGGACAACTCCACAAGTACTCAGGAAATCCAGGAGAAAAGTGTTGTTGTAGAAATAACCGATCTGGAACAGATAAATACATCCATTCAGGAAGGCCCGGTTTTATTGAAAATTGGATCTGAGAGATGCGGACCGTGTCGGCAGATGAAACCCATCCTGAGCGAGCTGGCTGCAGAATACGGAGGAAGAGCCGTGGTCATGTCTGCAGATATAGATCAGAGCCCTCACCTAGCAGCATATTTCAGAATAGCTTATATCCCGGATTCCTTTGTAGTCGTAGGCATTGAAAACGGAGAATATGTTTACATGCAGGAAGATGGAAACGTTACCACAGACAGATTCCAGGCAAGAGTTATGGGACTTGGAGAAAAGCAGGTGTACGAAGAGCTCCTTGACAGGGCTATTCTTTACTATGAGAACGTAAATGCAGAATAAAAAGTGACCTGCCCGGAAAAACGGCATCAAACATCCTGCATCGGCTGAAAATTCAGGCTTTCGACGGAGTTTGGACTGAAAACAGATTTCCGGATAAAAAAGCAGTATTATAAAAAACTAAAGTAAAAAACTAAAATAAAAAACCGAACTGAAAAACAGCGAACCAGACCATGTATTATGAAGCGATTTCCCCTCTAGCTGCATTTGGCGCAGGAGTACTCAGCGTCCTGTCCCCATGCATCCTCCCCCTTCTTCCTGCAGTCCTTGCAAGCTCAACAGGAAAAGGAAAGTTAAGACCCCTTGCTATAGTACTTGGAGTATCGATATCCTTTACCCTCATGGGAGTTGTGACCTCCACTTTCGGAGCAGCTTTTCAGGCGTACATAGGGCAGCTGAAAATCCTTGCAGAGATTCTTATTATCACAATGGGTCTTGCAATACTCTTTGATATAAGCCTGTTTAACGCCTTTGCAAGATTCCCCCTTCTTGCAGGAATGAAAGACGAAGGACCGATCTCTGGCTTTCTTTTAGGGCTTTCCCTCGGAGTGCTCTGGATCCCCTGTGTGGGACCGATCCTTGCCTCAATCCTGACCATGGTAGCCCTGGAAGGAAACGCTGCTACCGGTGCACTAACCCTTTCCATTTATTCTGCAGGGTTTGCGGTACCCATGCTACTACTCGCATACTCAGCTCACCTCTCCACTTCGAAAATAAAGCTCATATCAAAGTATGACGTAGCCTTCAAAAAGGGAGCCGGAATAGTGCTTATCCTTGTAGGGTTCTCGATGGTCTACCAGAACCACTTAAGGTGGTTACTTTAAGTATTTAGTAAGTAAGATGTGTATATTGAACACAATTTAAAAATTGAAACATAATTTGAAACACAGATTTTGAGAAGGAAACAGTAAATTTGACCTGTTTCATCTCATACCATTTCTTCAACATCCATGGAAATTGAGACAATCTCGCCGGACTCATAGTCCTTGCTGTACAACCTTATATCGACTAAAGCGTGACTATACGGAATCTCCAGTTTAGACATGCTTGTAATCTGGTTATTCATGGTTACATTAAATATGTACTCTCTTTTTTCCTTGTGAAACCTTAAACTAAAAGGACGAGATCGCGACACATCACTTTCAGGTTCTAAACTGCATATTTAATTTATAATTTATTCGGGATGTGGATCAAATACTTCAATTGTCACATCAGGATTCTTAATATAGTGATTGTGTATTACAAAAAGCGATGCTGCAGGTCCCCAAAACATAAAAGGAACAGGAATATACAAAATAAAAACAGTTGTCACGACAATGATACCTGAAATAACCAGCTTATTGAAGTTATTGCCCAATTGGTTCACCCGGAGGAGAATGTAAAAAAATGTGCGCATAACTTCATATTATTTATTCTTAAGCCTTATACTAAAATAGTCAACTACAGATCTAAATTTATATAAAGGAAAAATAATATTGAGATGTAAAGCACTGGTACTCTTTCATTAATCGGCATAACGTCAGTGAATTTGCTTAATTCGTTTTTATCCGAAGAGAACAAGAGAAAAGAATAAAAAGGGTTTTTAAGACCCTTGAATTAGATAAGTTGAACATAAAGCCTTGCACACAATTGGAAGGTTTTTTAGAGTCTTTTAAAATCCCTTAAAAACGGGATTTTAGAATCATTTTTCCATACTCATATAAGCAGACTTAAAAATGTTCATCCATGAGTAAGAACTTGGTCCAAGATCGTTCCCATTTATTAACCCGGTGGCTATGGCCTCTCTGGAAAGCGAATTTTCAGCACTCCTGAATACATAGTCCCCATCCCTTGAGCTCGATCTGTAACTGCCCTTTGAAACATCACCAATGCCAGTCCAGTCAGCACTGACAGTTAAAGTCCCGGCCTCTTCAAATGTATAGTACTCTTCCGTTTCGTCGTAGTACCATTCGGAGACATCAATCTCAACTTCGGACAGGCTTGCAGAATTAAGCTTTTTATCTATGCTGAAAACATTATCCTCTGTAAACATGTATCCGTACTTCTCGGAAGAGTAACCCGTTGTTTCGTCGTACGTCCAGATTGAGACGTAAATGTCAGTTCCATAGTCTGTTTCAGTTACAGAAAGATAAGTATAGGTAGCTACATCATCATTTGTTTCAACCCAGTCTGCAGATGCATGTGCACCGTTATTTCGTTCTATTGTTTTAGATTCAAGTGCCTGTACACCCATAGCCATTGAAAGCAAGACTATGAGAGCAAATATTATTGTATATGATTTCCTCATTTTATTCCTCTATCTACTCAAATACTAGTTGAGATATAAGCAAAAATAATTTTTTAAAAATTGTTTTTGCCCATATATGATCTAATTTGTTTTTATTAGATCGAGCATAGATGAGATTTCTTAGTATAAAAAAACTGTGCAACAATATTTACAAATTAAAATACAATTTGGAAAAAATAATCATGAAAAATAAAAAAAAGAGTGAGATCAGATTGTTTAAATTATAAACCTGAAGCCTCATTTGAAGTTAAAATCTCCTGCTGGGAGATAAAACTGCTCTGCTAATAGAGTTTCTATAGACCCCTAAATACAGATCAGAATATTAAGCGCAGAGCATATGGAAAATGAAAAAAGGCTGAGATAAGAAAATTAAAAAAAGAAAGCAGAGAATTTTACTCCTCGCTTTCCCTTGCAATTGCTACGAGCTCGTTTACGCAGGCAACAGCCATCGGAGTTCCTCCCCTTGTCCCTACACAGCTGATTGAGGGAACAGGGATATTCAGATTCCTGACCATTTCCCTGGATTCGGCTGCGTTTACAAAACCAACAGGAAGCCCGATTATAAGAGCAGGCCTCACGCCTTTTTCGATCAGCTTGCAGACCATGATGAGGGCAGAAGGTGCATTTCCGATTGCGATAATGCTTCCGTCCAGCCTGTCTCTGGCAGCAAGGAAACCTGCCGAAGTCCTGGTTATCCCGTACTTATTAGCGATTGCAGCGTCCCGGTCTTCGTCAAGCACGCAGATGATTTCGGATTTGTGCCCGGCTTTTGTGATCCCGGCTTTTACCATGTTGATATCCACAAAGATAGGGGCACCTTTTTTAATTGCTTCAACCCCGGCAGGGATGGGGTCATTGTTAAAGCGCATGATGTCTGCAACGGAGAGGTCTCCGGTGGCAATAACGCAGCGCTGACGGAAACGGTCTTCGGGGGTGTTATTCCCGACGATTTCCTGGATCATTGTCCGGCTTTTCATATAGATGGCTTTGGCCTCTTCAGTCCTTGCGCCGGAGTCCCTGCAAATGCCCACAAGTTCGGGGTCTACTTCCACTGTAAGCTCGGTAAACTCTTCGAGGTTTTCGAGAGCCCCTGCTTTCCCTTCACTGCTTTTTTCAGTAGTCATATTTCTTATGATACCCCCTGGGTGTTATGATGAGATCCTTTTTCGGAGATTTCCAGGTCCGGGAATCCCCATTGCCTACGAGAATGACTGTGCTCATGTCCACCCAGTCCTCAGACTCCATGACTTCCCCGAGGGTTGTCACGATCTGGTCCTCCCCTTCGCCTCTCATGGCATTCTTGACAAGCCCCACAGGCACGGAATCGGCCTTGTACTTGCGGATGATTTCGATTGCCCTTGCAAAGTTGGACTGTCTCTTGCGGCTCTTTGGGTTGTAGAGCCCTATCACGAAATCAGCGTCTGCAGCCATATGAAGCCGCTTTTCGATGACTTCCCAGGGAGTTAAGAGATCGCTTAAACTGATCACCGCAAAGTCCGTCACCACGGGTGCACCGAGAATGCTTGCCCCGGCAAGGATTGCTGTGACCCCGGGCAGGATTTCGATGTCCACGTCAAGGTTCTCGTGTTCAGCGACCTCCATCACGATGCCGGCCATGCCGTAGACGTTGGTGTCGCCCCCGCTGAGCATGACCACGTTTGCGGTTTTTGCAAGTTCCACGGCTTTTCGGGCTCTTTCAACCTCTTTTCCCATAAAACTTCGGATTACCTCCTGAGTACCGAGAAGACTTTCCATCTGGTCCAGGTAGGTACTGTTCCCGAGAATATAATCAGCATTGAGGATTACGTCCCGGGCTTTGAGGGTCAGCTGTTCCACGGAGCCCGGTCCGATCCCTACAACGTAGAGTTTTCCGCCGGATGCCTTATCTTGCGATTGCGATTGTGACTCTGCCATAGACTTTCTTCCTGAAAATCAATTCGTGTTTTTCCGAGAGAGCAAGAGCTGCAGGCTCTGCAACCCCTTTTAACCCAAAGCGCGAAGCCTGGGATGAGGACGGGGGGTTGTAGCTGTTCAGCACTTCGTCCGGCAAAAACTTAACCGGAATACTGAGCAATTCTCCTGCTTCCAGCAGCCCCTGTTCATTTTCTTTAAGTTTCGCAGAGGCAAAGCCCGTGATCTCTTTGAGACTCAGGCTGCACTCATCAAGCGCCTGTTTTACGGCGTCAATGACTTCTTCTTTTGTTATGCCCCTGCGGGTTCCGATTCCGATAATCATCAGTAATCTTTTATCCACTGCTTTTTCATGCAGTTTCGTAATTTAGTCAGCTATTAGCGTAAATTGTTAGCTGTTTCCGGCACTGCCGTCCTTTACTTCAGCAGCTTGTTTATTTCTCACAAGCACGGAAACATCCTCGTCCACAATAACAATCCTGGGCCCCTTAACCTCAAGCACCTCTACCTGCTGGTCAAGGAGTGCACAGTTTACAGCGATTGTGGACTCTTTATTAAAGATCTCGCAGCCAAACCTATCAGCAATTCCCTCAACAGAGGGTTTACCGTGAACCTCAGTAGCTGTGGTGAGCACAGGAACTGCACCCAATTCCGCAATCTTCCGGGAAATCTCGTTTGCCCCGTGATGCCCTCCAAGGAGGGGAATTGCGAAATTCAGGTTTGAGTCCACAACGACCACTGCAGGGTCCGACCACTTATTATCGAGAAGAGGGGCAATATCCCTTACTACAATGCCTGTAGCAAAGACTGCAACGATTGCCCCGTAGTTTTCAAAGGCTTTCCTGAACACGCCTTTTTCATAGAGAAGAAGGTCGGCTTCAAGATGCTCTGCTATCCGTGATGCAATTTCCCTGTTCCTTTCAAAGGTAATTACAACGGTTCCTGGGCCACTCCGTATAGGTAGGACCTCCTGTAGTTTTTAGGGTCAACAACCCCACCGATAATTATCATTGCCGAGCGCTTGATCCCTGCATCTTTAACCTTATCTGCAATATCTTCTACAGTCCCTGTGATGACTTCTTCATCCTCCCAGGATGCATGGAAGACAACTGCAACAGGCGTATCTTTAGGGCAGCGGACTTTTTCCATAATTTCCCTGATCTTCTGGGTACCAAGGAAAATTGCCATGGTGGTATTATAGGCAGAAAGCTCGGGAATAAGGTCTTTTTCCAGGGTTTTTCCCGCAGGGCGGGTGATGATAAGAGTATCGGAAACACCGTTGAGAGTAAGCTGGGTGCCCAGAGCGGCTGCGCTTGCAAAGACAGACGAGACGCCTGCTACCCTTTCGACTCCGATATTGTATTTTCTCAACTCTTCCATCTGCTCTATAACAGACCCGTAAAGAGAGGGGTCTCCGCTGTGAAGGCGTACCACGAACTTTCCTGCATCCACGGCATCGGCAATTAGTTTCGTGGTTTCATCAAGGGTAAGCCCGTAACTATCTACTTTCTCTCCCTTCGTGTAGTTAAGGACTTCGGGGTTTACCAGGGAACCCGCGTATATAACAAGGTCCGCTTTTTCAAGCATCTCACGCCCCAATACGGTAATCAGTTTGGGGTTTCCAGGGCCTGCCCCTACAAAATATACTTTTCTTTCCATCTGACCATTCCCTTTGCTTTTCTGTAACTGGTTCAAAGTTATATGCTGAAATTCAAACTCGTATGCCGATACTCAAAGTTGTATAACGATCATTAAAAGTTTCATTTTAGTGGATTCATTTCTTTCCGTAAATGATACTGAAATAGTTCCCTTTTTCCGGGATATCTTCTTTCTTACTGATAATCAGTTCATTATCCGAAAAGAGCCTCTCTGCAAAAATAAACTCCCTGTACCCTTCAGTTTCGAGCTGTTCCATAATCTTTCTAGGCTGTGTGGCTTTAAGGTGGATCTTATACCCGATTTCAGAACCGTCACTTACCTCAAAGGAACTCTCAACTGCTACATTAGTCCTTGCAGCAAAAGACGTGATTGAACTTATTCCCGGCACTGTTGCAGTCTCAACATCCGGGTAGTGCCTGTTCATGACCTTTTTCAGGTGGGTGAAAGTAGAGAAAAAGTTTGGGTCACCTATAAGCCCGAAAGCTACTGTCCCTTTTCTTGACTCTTCTGCTACCCGGTCTGCATTTTCTTTCCAGAGGGCGTTCAGGACTTCGATATCCCTTATCATGGGAAACTCAAGGATTTCGGCATCCGCATAAGGGGCTACAAGGTCTTTTGCCAGGCGTCCTGGAACATATACCTTATCACTGTTTTTCAAAACATCCACTGCTTTCAGGGTCAGAAGCTCAGAGTCTCCGGGACCAAGTCCTACTCCTATTAACATATTATAGCTCCATAGTTTTTTTAATAGGTAAATGTAAAACGTGATTTCATTAAACTGATGGGGATTAAAGGATAATTTTCAGGCTTGCTTTTTTCCGACAACTATGTATACCGGGTTTTCGGGTTTGAACATAGTCTCTCCGGCAATCGGGGCACTTCTCGAGACTGCAACGTGGACTACCTCATCAAAAATCCCCAGTCTCTTCATAGCCTCGATCGTTCTGACAACGGTTTCAATGCGAACTGCGTTTACCACAATGCTGCGGGCTTTTTTTTCAACAAGCTTCTCAAGTACGGTGTCAATGTTTTTAGTTCCACCAACAAAAGCGCAGTCAATTGAATCGATAGACCCCCCAGAGCCAAGGAGATCCGAGGCTTCACCGGCTAAGATCCTGGCATTTTCGATCTTGAAATTCTTAAAGTTCGCTTCCGTAGCAAAGAGAGCTTCTTTACGTGCATCGATTGCATAGATAGTCAGGTTCCGGGTAATCCGGGCTGCTTCAATAGAGACCGAACCCGTACCGCAGCCTACATCTGCAAACCGATCCCCATCCTGCAGTCCGAGTTTGGAAAGGGAAACTGCAATTATTTCCGGTTTAGTCGGACCGCCGCTAACACTTACTATTTCGGACATGTTCTACCTCGGGAAAAGTAAAGCAAATATATTGAATATGAATTAAATATATGGCGATATAATTTGAAAATTATATTAAATTATGATGTAATAGTTCGAGCCTTCAATATACTATTTTTGTCAGGTGCAAACCATATGCAGATGCATATAGAAAGACTTTCATAAATTAGATGTTTCAGATTTACCCGATTATAAATATAACTTGCTGTAGATATACCTTATTATCGGCAAGAAGGGCAGTAAAGGAAAGTAAACTTTAATGAAGCCAAAAAAGAATCAGAAAAAACATATAGAAAAGTTTGTACTGGTTTTGAGCCGTACCTTAAAAAATGAGTCTTCAAAAACTTAAACAGGAATTCTTCGAAAATGAAGTGAGTATTCTTCTTAAGCATGTATTCTTCAAAGAATGTGGGAAAAAGGTTTTGAAAAGAAGTGAGAGAACGAAAATTTCCTGCAATGGGGAGATCATCCAAAATATTTTAATTATATAAATTTAAGAATACATATAGTAATTTTGAAAGAAAGAGATTTTAACTATAACAACACATGATAGTTAAGTTTCCGGTACTCCTGATAAAGTACCTCTTTGAGGAAAAGTTAAAACGCCCTTTTAAGAAAAAACGATGGTTATTCCCCGAATGAAATGTTTTTTAAACAAGAAGCGGAACGTCTTCGGGTTAATATCTGATTTTTTAATCTGTATACATAACAGCATCTTTTTGACAGGAAAAAACCCCAGCAGTGTAAGCCCGCTCTCTCGATACAGGGCCCTGCCACCTGAAAGAAAGGAGGATAATAGATGAAAATTTACGAATCATATGAAGATCTGCCCAAGCTAAAGCTGCCTTATGGAAACGAGATATTCATAAGTGACAGCACTATTCGCGATGGCTCCCAGATGCCGGGAATAGTCTTGAGCAGAGAACACAAAGTTCAAATCTATGAATACCTGCACGAGATAGGGATTGAGAAACTTGAAGCCTTTGTATTCAATAAAAGAGACAGAGATGCTGTTGAACTTATGTTCGACCGGGGATATGAGTGTCCTGAAATCACAGGATGGGCAAGAGCTTCAAGAGCTGACATTGACAAAATTCTGGAAGTAGATGGGCTTGAAGAGACCGGGATTTTGATGTCTGTCTCGGATACGCATATTCATTCAAAGATGAGGCTTTCGGGCAGGGGAGAGGCTGAAGAGAAATATCTTGACGCCCTTCAGTATGCAGTGGACCACGGGCTTCGTACAAGGGCTCATCTGGAAGATATGACGAGAGCTGACAATTACGGCTTTGTTTTCCCCCTGGTAAAAAAGATTATGGAGATCGACCCTAACTGCATAATAAGAGTTTGCGATACCGTTGGATATGGGATGCCGTTCATGAATATTGATGAACCTTACGGAATTCCGAAAATTATCCAGCACCTCAAAAAAGAGATTGGGGTCAAGAATATAGAAACTCATATCCACGACGATTACGGATTCGGGGCAGCAAGTTCAATTACAGGTTTCTGGCATGGGGCCAACTGGACAAGTGTAACCTTCCTGGGCATAGGAGAACGTGCAGGAAACAGCGAGATGGAAAAAATCCTGCTCTTCCTGGCAGACAGAGTTGAAGGTTTTGACAAATATAATCTTGAGCCCGTTACTCGTTTTGCAAAGTTTATGGAAAAAGAGCTGGGTCTCAGAGTCCCGAGAAATAAAGCTGTTGTCGGAAAAAATATATTTGCCCACGAATCAGGAATCCATGCCGCGGGGGTCCTGAAAAATCCCTTCAACTATGAACCCTACCCCCCTGAACTGGTAGGAGGCACCAGGCTTCTCCTCATAGGCGACTCTTCGGGCCTTGAGGTAATACGTCACAAGATCCAGGAAACTTTAAACAACCTCCTTGATGTCGAAACCATAGTCGAAAAAGATGACAGGAGACTGCTTAAGATCCAGACTGAAATCCAGAAGCTCTACGATAAAGAAGAAAGAGTCTCCTGTATCTCAGATGAAGAGCTCCTTGCTTACGTTGAGAAATACTTCCTCTACCAGCCAATCTGTGACCCTGCACATATGGGCGGAGGAAAATTAAAAAGCAAAGGAAAGATCCAGGAACCGGAAGAAGAAAAGGATTAAAGTCGCGAAAGAAAGCAGAATATACGGGATAACAGAGAAAAATCAGAAACCGAAGGACAAAGAATCAATAAAAGACAAAAAGAAGAAAGCAAACGAAAAAGAATCAGAAAAAGAATCAGAAAGAGAATTAGATAAAGTGGTATAAGGTTCTTCAGATCTGAGATCAGTTTTATAAAACCTTATATCAGTCTTCATCATTTATTTTGCTTAGGTTGCATTCAGATTCTCATTTTACAGATGCTCAAAATCCTTATTTCAGGATTTCTGCTGTGTATTTTGCAATCTCATCTGTCATCTGACTGAGTTTTGCACTGCCTCCAAGGTCATAGGTCACATACTTGCCTTCGGAGATTACGCGCTCAGTGGCTTTGAAGATAGCTTCTGACTTCTCCTTTTCACCAAGGTAGTCCAGCATCCAGGCTCCTGCAAGCACCGTTGCAACAGGGTTTACTTTATCCTGACCTGCATACTTCGGGGCTGAGCCGTGAGCCGGTTCAAACATTGCAAAATTGTCCCCAATGTTTGCAGAATAAATGAGCCCGATACTGCCAACAAGGGCTGAACATTCTTCACTGATAACGTCCATGAAGAGGTTGGTGGAAAGGAGGACCTTTTTGTTGAAGATCTGGGGATTCTTGATAAGCTGCTGGGCAATGTTATCAATATGATAGGGCCAGACCTCAATGTTCGGGTAGTCCTTTGAAACCTTTTCGACTTCTTCTAAGAAAGAGCCGCAGGTCAATTTCAGGATATTGCTTTTATGGATGGGCACAACAGTGTCGTAACCTCTCCTTTTAGCGTCCTCAAAGGCATAGCGGGCAATCTTGCTGGATGCCGTGCGGGTAATTTTCCTGATTGCAATGGAAACATCGTCTGTGAGCTGGATTTCCTCTCCGATGTAAAGCCCTTCCGTTCCTTCACGCACACAGACCATCTCGACATCCCCGAGAGGTGCACTTGAGTTCGGGAAGGTCTTTATTGGCCTGACATTTGCATAGAGGTCGTACTTTCTCCTGATGGATACAGCCACACTTCTCGGAGAACCGATTCCTCCGGGGGTTGTGGTAGGGCCCTTGAAACAGGCATCGGAGCTGTCAAGGATCTGCCAGGTCTCATCGGGGATAAGGGAATTGCCGCCATGCTGCTCCCACCAGCCTGCTCCTGCCTCACACATCACGAATTCGATATCAGTACCAGCGGATTCTGCAACTTTAAGCATTGCGTCCACAAGTTCGGGGCCTACCCCGTCACCTTTGATTACTGCTGCGGTTTTAGTCATGTTATCACCAGATCTATAAGGTTCGTGTTAAAAGAACCGTAGCGATTGAAAAGTTAAAAAGGGGAAACTTTTGAAGAATTTTGGAAGAATAATTGAGTCTCGCCGCGTACTCAACGTAAGGCTCATATTTCAACTTTTGGGTAATAATATAATAGTACTATAGAATAATGCATCCAGAAAATAGATACGGGTCCACAGAATATAATCCTGTCCTCGTGCCCTACAAAGATAGGTACAGTGTTCAAATTAAAACCATTGCCTGCACATATTAGTGGCTCTTCGTCATTCTCTGTGGATGGAATGATTCTCAATTCACGACCTCATTGGTTTTTATGATGAGACCCGCACGAAACAACAAAGAGCTCAATTAGTATTCAGATTATAGTATTACAATCCAGAAAGCCCTTCATAAAAATTCCAGAGATTTAGAATTCAGGCTACTGAATAGAGAGTTTGAAGAGAGTTTGAAGAGAGTTTGAAGAGAGTTTGAAGAGAGTTTGAAGAGAGTTTGAAGAGAGTTTTGAAGAGAGTTTTGAAGAGAGTTTTGAAGAGAGTTTTGAAGAGAGTTTTGAAGAGAGTTTTCAGGACATTTTCGAGGAATAAACATGCCTGCAAAAATTCCGATTACCGACAACCATATGCATATAGACCCAAGAGCCAGAGGGCTTGAAGCCGTAAAAGAGTTTCAGAGATCAGGCGGGACGCATATAATCCTGGTCGCCAAACCCAGCTGGTCCCTTGGAATTGCGGTCAGGAAACCTGAGGATTATCTTGCGGTCTTTGACGAAACCGTGGAAATAGCATCAAAAATCCGCGAGATTGGAGTTGGTGCTTTTCCGGTTCTAGGGGTCCACCCTGCTGAGATCTCAAAGCTTACGGAATACATGGAACTATCAGAAGCTACGGAAACCATGAAAAAAGGCCTTGAGATTGCTGCCGGATATGTGGAAAGAGGTCTTGCGGTTGGAATAAAATCAGGACGCCCGCACTATCCCGTACCCCCAGAGATATGGGCAGCCTCGAATGAGATAATGGAACACGCATTTTCTCTCGGAAAAGAACAGGACTGCGCAGTCCAGCTCCATACGGAAAGCGTGGGAAAGCCCGAACTTGAGGATATAGCAGAAAGGGCAAAAAAAACAGGAATAAAAATGTACAGGGTAGTCAAACATTACTCTCCGCCCCTTGTAAATACGTGTGAAGAACTTGGGATTTTTCCAGGGGTCATATCGGTTAAAGGAGCAATCGAGCAGGCGCTTGAAGAAGGGACTCGCTTTATGATGGAGACTGATTATATTGATGACCCTGACAGGCCGGGTGCGGTACTTGGCCCGAAGACGATCCCGAAAAGGACCATGAAACTAATTGAAACGCATGGGGAAGAACCTTTCTGGACCATTCATAAGGAAAATCCTGAAAAGGTTTATGATATAGAGATCGAGCTTTAACACGACTCCGAAAAGATAAAGACGGGTAAAAAAGCAGAGGACAAAACAATTACAAGAAGCTTAAAGGAAAACCTATTAGAATGAAAACTCTCTCCATTAGAATTGTTTCCGGAAGGAAAAACCTGCCGGAAACGATTGTTACTGCTGGAAAAAAAACCTCAATTAAAACCTTTACAGTTAAAACCCACACTTATTTGCGCTTAATTTTTACTATGTCGCCAAGAGTAGTATCTTTCCTCATGTGAGAGACTTCCTGCCCTGCGGCATCCGTGCGTTCGGTGAGTTTGATATTAAGGGCATGTTCCAGTTTCTTTCTAACAGATTCTTCGGGTACTATTTCGCTTCGTTCTATCTTTCTGATCAGGGATGCTTTTTCCTTGATGTTTTCAGCCAGATCTTCAAGAGACCAGCCTTTGGCTTCTCTGGCGTCTCGGATAATCTGATCGTAGTTGTCCAGAAGTTCATCTTTTAAAATATCGAAGAAATCCTTCTTTGGCCTCTTTTCAGTTCGTGATACCGTACGAACTACCGGAGAGACTTTCCTTGATACGGGCGTCCGTTTATCAACGGGTTTACCGTACGGTGCACATTTCGGGCAGACCTGGAGTTCGCTGTTATCAATTGTAACGGATATAGGCTTTTCACGGATCTCTGCACCACATATTTCGCACTGCATGTTGATCACTTCGAAAACGCTATATACGGTATGAACTTAAATAATATTCGGAGCTCCATGACGGAAAGTACCAAAAGTAAGGATGAAAGCATGCGCAGTCACCTTGTGAAGTCCGGATCTGTGTATGACGGAATCGAGCCTGGAGAGCTGGGGGAGTCAACTGAAAGCGTCCAGGACCGAGTGAGGCAACTTGAAAGCCGCAACAGTTTTCTGGAAGAGCAGTGTAGCCAGATAGAGTCCGAAAAACGCTATTTAGAGAACCAGAAGATCAAGTATGAGAGAGAAATACGAAAGCTTCAGTCAGAGCTTGATCGCATGAAGACCTCTCCGTTGATCATTGGTACGGTTATTGATGTGATCAAGAATGATCGTATAATTGTCCGTAGCAGTAACGGGCCTCAGTTTCTGGTTAACGTCTCACAATATATTGACGAGAAAAAACTGCTGCCAGGGGCAAAGGTTGCCTTGAACCAGCATACACTTGCCATTGCAGAGGTTATCCCTTCCACAGAAGAACCTTTTGTTGCCGCAATGGAGGTTATCGAAAGTGTTGAAGTGGATTATGATCAGATAGGCGGTCTCGAGGAGCAGATTCAGGAACTTCAGGAAGCAGTAGAACTTCCGCTAATTGAGCCTGAACGCTTTGACCGGATAGGGATTGAGCCCCCGAAAGGAGTACTACTCTACGGGCTTCCGGGCACGGGAAAAACCCTGCTTGCAAAAGCCGTAGCCCATAGAACCAATGCGACATTTATCAGAGTTGTGGGTTCTGAACTTGTACAGAAATACATTGGGGACGGCTCCAAACTGGTAAGGGAAATCTTCGAGATGGCACGGAAAAAAGCTCCCAGTATCATCTTTATCGATGAATTGGATTCGATAGCTGCAAGGCGTTTAAACGAGACGACTGGCGCAGACAGAGAAGTTCAGAGAACTTTGATGCAGCTTCTTGCAGAAATGGATGGCTTTGACAAGAGAAAGAACATTCGGATCATTGCAGCAACAAACCGGCCGGATGTCCTTGACCCTGCAATTCTCAGGCCAGGCCGTTTTGATAGGCTTGTCCATGTTCCGATGCCCGGAGTAGAAGCCAGAGGAAAAATCCTCGAAATCCATTGTGAAAGGATGACTCTTGCGGGAGAAATCGACTTTAAAAAGCTCGCAAAAGCTACCGAAGGGATGAGCGGAGCAGATCTGAAGGCAATTGCCACTGAAGCAGGCATGTTCGCGGTCAGAAAAGATAAGGAACTCGTTGAAATGGAAGATTTCCTCGAAGCAGTGGATAAGGTATCTGTGGCTGCAGATACGCAAAAAATGATGCCTAGCAGCCCTCCTGAGACGACAATGTTCGTGTAAAAAAACAGGGAGTCACAAAAGACCTTTTAAGGGTGTCCCATTTTTACCGGAAAATTCCTGTTTCCCGTTGATTTCTGCTGGGAGTGGCGTCATGGGGAACCGGTAAACTATTTTTGTAATTCAGACATAAAGATACCTGTGAGTTCAGATTTTCACATCAAACCCGAAATCCGAATTCTGGGCATAGACGACTCTGCGCTTCTTAATGAAAGGGTAATGATAGTAGGAACTGTTTTTAGAGGAGGAGACTGGATAGACGGAGTCCTGCGCTCGGAGATCACCAGAGACGGACTTGATGCTACCGAGGTGATAAGCACGATGATAAAGAATAGCAGGCATTACGGCCAGCTCAGAATTATCATGCTTGATGGAATCACTTACGGAGGCTTTAATGTTGTTGATATAGAGGAACTTTACAGAGAGACAGGACTTCCTGTTATTGTAATCATGCGTTCCTACCCGGATTTTGAAAAGATCCGATCTGCCCTCAGGCATTTCTCCGATGGAGATGTGCGCTGGGACATAATAAAAAAAGCCGGCAAAATAGAAAAGTTGATAACGAAAAAAAACGGAACTCCGACTTATATTCAGAAAGCCGGAATAGGGATAAAAAGCGCAGAAAAGATAGTCCGCCTCACTTCAATAAGAAGTAATATTCCGGAGCCTCTCAGAGTTGCCCATCTAATTGCAACAGGTATCATCTTTGGGGAATCAAGAGGAAAAGCATAATTGAAAACATAAACGTTTTTGTCGGACTCCAGGAGAAGATCCGGGCAGAGAACCACCAGAATCTTGAGCAGAGCCCTGAGCAGAAGATTTAGCAGAAATAAGCTCCGGGCGGGATATGAGATTAAGGGGAAACAGGGAAAAAAATCAGGAAAAAAGGGAAAGATAAAAATAGAGGAACCAGCCTCAAAAATTATACAAAATAAAAAAATATACATTTGAGACAAATAAATTAAAGAAGTGCGGGCAGAAAAGAGAAACAGACCAGATAATCCCGAAGAGCAAGGAATATAAAATCAAACAGGAAAATAGAGTAACATTAATAAAATTATTAAGTATATACAGTGTAAATTCAAAAACTGGAAAAGGAAAACTATTAAATTGGAAACTGTATATGTGATGGTTAAAATAATTTGTTCCTTGTTGTAGTATACTTGTTTCTAATACAATCCGTTAAATGATCATCCCAGCAGAATGGAGGAAAACAGTAGTATGAGGTCCATTGTGGAAGAAGCCCTTGCTCGATCTGCCCTGGAAGGACGCGCCGGGCAGGGAGAGTACTCAAATCCAGATTACTCTAATGAAAATTTAGAAGTGGATGCTGAACTTGAAGAAATACTGAGAAGCCTTAAAACAACTATCAAAGTAGTAGGTTGCGGAGGCGGCGGTTCAAACAGCATCCAGCGCATGATGGGCGAAGGTATCCAGGGAGCAGACCTTGTTTCTCTGAACACTGACGCTCAGCACCTTCTTCATATACGCTCCGGCAAAAAAATTCTCATAGGGAGAAAGAAAACTAGAGGACTTGGAGCCGGCAGTCTCCCCCAGATAGGAGAAGATGCTGCAATCGAGAGTATTGATGAGATTAACAAGATCGTCCAGGGCTCAGATATGGTTTTTATTACCGCAGGCCTTGGAGGAGGAACCGGAACCGGATCCGCGCCTGTAGTGGCTGAGGCAGCCAGGGATGCAGGAGCCCTTACGATTGCAGTCGTAACCCTCCCGTTCAGCGTGGAAGGGCATGTAAGGAGGACAAACGCTGAAGCCGGCCTCGAGCGTCTGAGAGATGTTGCCGACACAGTTATCGTTGTCCCCAACGACAAGCTGATTGAAGTGGTCCCAAGACTTCCGCTTCAGGCTGCCTTTAAAGTCTCGGATGAAGTCCTTATGAGAGCAGTAAAGGGCATAACCGAACTGATTACAAAGCCCGGACTTGTCAACCTTGACTTTGCAGATATCAGAACTGTGATGCAAAACGGAGGCGTTGCTATGATAGGGCTTGGAGAGGCAGACGGCGAGAACAAAGCTGTCGAGTCTGTCCAGAAAGCTCTGCGCAGCCCGCTCCTTGACGTGGACATATCAGGTGCGACCTCTGCTCTTGTTAACGTGGTTGGAGGCCCTGACATGACCATTTCGGAAGCCGAGAGTGTGGTTCAGGAAGTCTACAGCCGCATAGACAGCAATGCCCGCCTGATCTGGGGTGCGCAGATCGATCCTGACCTCGAACAGACAGTACGTACCATGATCGTGGTCACAGGAGTTACCTCCGCCCAGATTTACGGCCACGGGAACGATAAGAACATTACATATAAGTACGGAATTGACTTCGTAGAGTGATCAGATCAGGAATGAAACAGTAAAATGGGTTAAAACGCTCGGTTGGAAAAAACACTGTTTTCCTCCTCTTAAAGGAAAAAGAAGGAACGTAGGAATATAAATCCAATCGAAAACTATTTTTATGGTAAATGCAGTATGATGCCGATACAATTCGGCATCAAAAATGAATAAATATTTACTGACACGATAAGGGGTTTACGTGAGTAATAATCCTGCGTCTAAATTTTTGGATGTTACAAAGACCGTGCCAGTGATATCTTCATATAATAGGAATTAATAATATAATCCGCCCGTCCTTCCTGAAAGATAAAATCCGATATTCTGTGATATAAAAGCAAATTTCGGAGATGCAGCATACAAGGGAAGAGCCGCGCGTAAAACTCCAGATAAAAATAAAGATGTATATAAAAACCTGGATGTGAATTAATTGGCAGAATCCACATTTGAACCGAAAATAACCACAAAAAGCGTTGGTCAGGCAATCCGGGCACACCTGAGGGTCCTGAAACTTACGAAAAAACCGTCCAGGGAAGAGTTCTTGACCATTGCCAAAGTTGCAGGTGCCGGCATACTGGCTGTGGGCGCAATAGGATTTATTATCTATGTACTGCTGACAATGTTGCCCCAGTGGGTGGCCCAATGAGTGAGGATTCCCAGATATTCGTAATCAAAACCACGGCAAACCAGGAAAGGTCAGTTGCAACAGCCCTTGCAAGGATTTCGAAGAAAGAGAGACTGGACATAAGAGCAATCCTGGCTCCTGATGAGCTCAAAGGATATGTCCTTGTCGAGTCCCCCACATCCGGAATCGTGGAACTGGCAATCCAGACAATTCCACATGCAAGAGCCATTGTTAAAGGGAGTTCTTCAATCGCTGAAATCGAGCATTTCCTTAAGCCCAAGCCAATAGTGACCGGAATCAAGGAAGGGGCTATAATTGAGGTCACCTCTGGACCCTTCAAGGGAGAGAAAGCCCGGGTTAAAAGGGTTGACGAAGGGCATGAGGAAATTACTGTGGAACTCTTCGATGCTGTGGTTCCGATCCCCATCACGATTCGCGGCGACACCGTCAGAATACTCAAAAAAGAGAAAGACTAAGCCAGAAATCGGATGGAAACGCCTGAAACATTCCAGCTTATTAATAAACAAAAATCACCAGTACTCAGAGTGGATTGAAATAAATCTACAAAATTGATACTATAAAAACCGGTGAGACTCAGATGACAAGTATTGTTGAAGCACTTGTCCCCGGAGGAAAAGCGAATCCCGGACCACCATTAGGTCCGGCACTTGGTCCGCTCGGGGTCAATATAAAAGACGTGGTCGAAAAGATCAATGCAAAAACAAGGGACTACAATGGAATGCAGGTCCCTGTGAAGATAATTGTTGACGACAAGAAAAACGTCGAGATCGAGGTAGGCACTCCCCCGACCGCATCCCTGGTCATGAAAGAACTGGGGATCCAGAAAGGGTCAGGAAATGCAGGAAGCGAGGTTGTTGGAAACCTCACCATCCCGCAGGTTGCAAAGATCGCCCGTATGAAAAAGGAAGACGTGCTTGCTTATGACCTCAAAGCCACAATGAAAGAGGTAATGGGCACCTGTGTCCCTATGGGCGTGAACGTAGAGGGAATGAAGGCTAAGGACTGCCAGAAGGCACTCGATGAAGGCAAATTTGACGATTTGCTTGCAAGCGAGGAATGGTAAACCTTCTTCTCCCTTTACCTTTTAATCCGTGGTCTGCCTACACACCAATAGTTTTAAATTGGATACCACTAATAGCACAAGAGCCTTGAACAGTGTTCTACTGGAATAGCTTAGAGAAAGTTATTGGTGGCTTACTGTTAAGAGTAACAGACCCGGATGGGAGCCCCTACAACCACCGTAGTAAGCCGGAGTGGCTGTCTGGACATTAAGTTCAAACACTACGGGGAGGAACAAGATGGTAGAAAAGACTATACTGGAAGCTGTCAAGAAAGTTATTGAGGAGTCGCCAAAACGCAATTTTTCGGAAAGCGTGGATCTGGCGATTAACTTAAAGAACCTTGACATGAACCAACCGAAGAACAGAGTCGATGAAGAAGTAATTCTTCCGCACGGGCTCGGAAAAGAGCTGAAGATCGGTGTTTTTGCAAAGGGTGACGTTGGCCTGAAGGCAAAAGCTGCCGGTGCTGCGTATGTTATTTCTGATGTTGAGCTCGAAGAGCTGGTAGCTGACAAAAACAGAGCCAGAACTCTTGCAAACGAATGTGACCTTTTTATTGCAGAAACTCAGTTCATGCCGATAATCGGTAAGAACCTTGGTATTGTTCTGGGACCCAGAGGCAAGATGCCTATCCCACTCATGCCGAACAAGGATATAGGCGAACTGATCCAGAGCAAGCAAAATGCAGTCAAGCTCAGGTCAAAAGACAGACTTACCTTCCACGTGGCTGTCGGCAGAAGGACTATGAATCCTGATGACCTTGCCGAGAATATTGAGACTATTATGGCCAGGCTTGAGCGTGTCCTCGATAAGGGCAAGCACAACCTCAGAACGGTCTATGTCACGACAACCATGGGGAAATCAGAGAGGGTGGTGTAAATGGCAGAAGAAAGGCATCACACCGAGCACGTCCCGCAGTGGAAAAAGGATGAAATAGAAAACATAAAGGAACTCATCCAGTCCCACAAAGTTTTCGGGATGGTAGGGATCGAAGGCATTCTTGCAACCAAGATCCAGAAGATTCGCCGGGACCTTAAGGACGTTGCGGTGCTCAAAGTCTCCAGGAACACCCTCACAGAGCGGGCTTTAAACCAGCTCGGGGAAACCATTCCCGAGATGAATAAATACCTTGACAAACAGACTGCTCTGGTATTTACCAATGAAAGTCCCTTCAAGCTTTACAAATTGCTTGAGCAGACAAAGACACCTTCTCCAATAAAAGGAGGCGCAATAGCTCCTGTGGATATAATTGTCCAGAAGGGCCCCACCAGTTTCCCACCTGGTCCGATTCTGGGTGAATTCCAGAGCGCAGGGATTCCCGCCTCAATAGAAGCCGGGAAAGTAGCAATAAAGGAAACTAAGGTTGTCTGTAAAGCAGGCGAGGCAGTCCCGCAGAAGCTTGCCACCATGCTCGCAAAGCTGGAAATATTCCCACTCATTGTAGGGCTTGACATGAGAGCCGCCTACGATGAAGGGACAATTTACGGGCCGGAACTCCTTGCAATTGATGAAGGCAAGTACTTCTCTGACATTATCAGTGCAGTTCAGAATGCTTTCAACCTCTCAGTCAACACTGCATACCCGACAAGCGCAACAATCGGCACCCTGCTGGCAAAAGCACATGCAGAATCAAAGAACCTTGGTGTCAATGCTGTTATCCTTGAACCGGGAGTCATGGACGCCCTGCTGGCAAAAGCACATGTCCAGATGACCTCTGTTGCATCCGAAGCTGCAGATAAGGACGCAGCTGCTGTGGATGAAGATCTGAGGGAAGTTCTCGGAGCAGCCGCAAGCGCAGCCGCAGCAGCAGCTCCGGCAGCAGCAGCAGAAGAAAAGAAGGAAGAAGAACCTGAAGAGGAAGAAGAAGACCATGCCGAAGAAGACGGAATGGCCGGACTCGGCGCCCTTTTCGGATAAACAAATTTACGATTTACAATTTACGATAATAGAAAATTAGGTGATCAATGATGGAATATATATATGCAGCTCTCTTATTGCACAACGCAGGTAAAGCAATTTCCGAAGAAGCAATCACTGCCGTTCTTCAGGCAGCTGGTGTAGAAGTAAACGAAGCCAGGGCAAAAGCCCTTGTCGCAGCCCTTGACGGCGTGGACATCGAAGAAGCAATCGCAAAGGCCGCATTCGCAGCCCCCGCAGCAGCAGCAGCTCCAGCAGCAGCAGCCCCTGCAGCAGCAGAAGCTGCTGTTGAGGAACCAGAAGAAGAAGACACCTCCGAAGAAGACGGAATGGCCGGTCTCGGCGCCCTCTTCGGGTGATTTCAATACCCATAGCTCGCCTCATGGCGGGCATTCTTTTTTTTGGATTTCAAAACTTTAGAAGTATTTTTAGTGGTTTTAAAAAATAATCGTTTTAAAAAATAATCGTTTTGAAAAATAATCGTTTTGAAAACAAGAATTAGTATTTCTAATAAATATTCCCATAGTTCGGATTTGGTTAAGGCTTAACTGTTTCCCTGTTCAGATATTCAATGTTCAGCTATTTTTAAGGTTACTTCTCAGAGCTGTTTTTCCATACTAACGTTTAAGATTATGTTTCTGGCCAATTAAGTGATTATTTTCTTACCTTCTCTTAAACATTTTAATCTCTTTAGTTCTCCTGCTATTCAGCTTCTCTTACAAAAAAGTTATAATAAAAAAGCTCATGAATAGAGGAATTAATCTTGAATGGAAAAACTGCTATTGTAAAAAACAGAAAGAGATCTCTATGTCCCGATTCGACCCCATTCTGGCTTCAAAAGCCCTCTGGCAGATAAGGATTAAAAAGCGCCCTTTTGTCATCTCTCACGGCGTAAATGCCAGCTGCAATATGAGCTGCAAGTTCTGTGAATACTGGAAAGAGCCCGGAAAAGAACCCAAAAGAGAAGAGGTCTTCAAGCTGCTCGATGATGCGAAAAAATTCGGAATAGGAGTTTATAATGCCTGGACGACTGAACCCCTTCTCAGAAAGGACCTGCCCCTGATAATGGCTCACGCAAAGGGACTCGGGATGGTCACATCCATGGTCACAAACGGAAAGCTGCTCTACGAAAGAGTAGAAGAGCTTGAAGATGTGGATTTCCTTTCGGTTTCAGTAGATGGGATAAAAAGCTATAAAGAAATCCGGAGAATGGATTTTGAAACCCTGCTGAAAGGCTTAAAAAAGGCTATCGAGGTAAGGAAACACCAGAAACAGAAAAATCCAATCCTGCTGAACTGCGTACTCACAGGAAAAAATCTGGACGACATTGAAACCCTTATTTTGCTTGCGAAAAAACTGGGTGTAAAAATATCATTTGAGCCTGTACACGAGTTTCCCGGAATCAGCGAAGAGATCTGGAGCGAAATAGGAATCCGCGACAAAGAAAAATTCCGCCGGGTTGTGAACAGAATAATAGAGCTGAAAAAAGAGGGCTTCCCCATTATTAACTCCAAAACCTACCTCAAAATGGTAAGGGATGGAAAAATGGATTACAGATGCAGGGCAAGCGGCATTATTATCAATGTCACGCATGACGGGACTGCCGAGACCTGCCGGGTACAGCATGAACCTCTCGGGAACGTTATGAAGGACGGATTTGAAAAAGTATGGGAAGATTCTACACAGCGCAGGAAAGAAATAGTGCAGAATTGCGAGGGCTGCCTCTTTTTCGGGTATACTGAAAATAGCCTGATGCAGAGCTTCAATCCTGAAGTTTTGATGCATTACGAGTGGATGTGAAACCCGAGTCCCGTCTCGGGAGGACGGTGTCCTTTTCGGTCGCTGCGCTCCCTCAAGAGGAAGAAAGAACTGTGTGGGCATAAGTTTGGGAAATGAAAAACAGGACAACCGGAATTCCTTATCAAATATTTCTCGTCCTTTTGCTCATTTTTCACCTGAAATCTTTGTATTCGGAAATAATTCCCAGGGCTCCGACTGCAACTCTCCTGACCTCCGGGTCCATGTCATTTAGTTTATTAACGAGGACTTCGATCACTCTTTTATCTCCGCTTTTTCCGAGGGCTTCGGCGGCACACTTTATTACCCAGGGGTTATCGTCATCCAGCATTTTGATAAGCGGACTTACAGCCTGCGGGGCTCTGAGGTTTCCAAGCGCGTATACGGCAGTAATCCTGAGCTCGGGGTCGGGTTCTTCAAGCATTCCGATGAGAGGCTCAACCGCACGTTTGTCTCCGAATTTTCCCAGGGCGTATGCGGAAGCGTTTCTTACTTCAGGGCTGAGATCAGCCAGTTTTTTGACCAGGTGGGAAACCGCCCTCTCGTCCCCCAGGTTTCCAAGAGCTTCTGCGGCATGCATTCTAATGTCCGGGTAGGGGGAATCCAATCTGGAAAGAATGGCTTCCAGGGCTTTTTTATCCCCGATTTTTCCAAGAGCGGAAAGGACCTGTTTTTGAAGTTCTGCGGGAGTGCCTGCCATCTGAGGGTCTTCCAGCTTTTTGAGAAGGGCATCTACCGCGTTCCGGCTTCCAAGGTTTCCGAGAGCTTCGGCTGCAGCGACCCTGACCTCAAGGACTTTATCGTCCAACCTTCTGGCAAGAGGGTAAACTGCCCTTTCATCTCCGAGCCTGGCAAGCGCCCGGATGGAATGCAGCCTGAAGTCAGGACCTTTATCTTCAAGCTTTTCAACAAGCACATCGACGGTTTTTTCACCCCCAACACGACCGAGAGCCTCAACTGCAGCTTCCCTGACCCGGGAGTTTTTATCTGCCAATTTTCTTAAGAGTGCATCTGCCACCTGTTCATCCCCCAACAAGCCCAGAAGCTGAGCCGCAACCATCCGGACATCCGGTTTTTCATCTTCAAGGGCCTGGATGCAGAACTCCATATCCTCGGCACTGAGTTCCATTTGCCCTGAAGAGCCCCAGCCTTCAAGCTCCCGAAGGAGATTAGAAAGGTGAGCAAATTTTTCGGAGGAAGTTTTTAGCCCGGAAACATCACTTAACATCTCAAGGGACAGATAAACGATGGCGACAAGGGAGGCTACTAATGAAAACAGAGAAGTGAAAAGCATGAGCTTTATCTTCGCTTCCGGGGGAGAATATAAGCTGAAAATGATAAGCATCAGCCCGTTGAGATATATACTCCCGGCAGCCGCGTAGGATACGATTTTCAGAGGAGGCTTTAACCGGTTTGCAATCGAATGGATGCTGTCCTGGTTCCTCTGCAGAGACAGCGCAAAAATGGCAATAAACACGGCATATACTGCAGCTATAGACTGCATCACTGCAGAGGGCATCCAGAAGTAATTATTCATACTTCCGGCCCTGGCTCCGGGATCATTTCCGGAAAGAGCGACATAGCTCAGAACAATCAGAATAGAAAAGAAAAAGAATTCCAGTTTGTACGTTTTTACATCAGTTAATTTCATACTTAACGGGCAGTTTGTATAAAGAATATTCTATAAATATTCACCCGCCTGAAGGCGAGGCTACTTATAAAATTTTAATTGCCACGGGGTCCCCGCCTCTGAGCCCGAACTGAAGCGCAGCACTTCCCTGGTTTATCGCAATTTCCAGAAAACCGTGGCTGCCTATAAGTGCAAGTGCATCTTCCGGTCCGACAAAACCATAACTCCGGACAAAGGGGACTTTTCGGCCGTTTACTTCTACCTTCGAGCCAAAAGTGCAGAATTGCAGAATGGCATCTTCCGGGATATTCGTAATCACATTTCCGAAACTGTCAGCAAAAACAACTTTCCCCATAAGAAAAGGCCCGTCAACTCCAAAATATCCGAAATCAAGGTCCACAAAATCCGAGACTCTAGGCCCGACACCCTCGATTGGCATACCTTTTGAGAGGTGGGCTCCCACAGGTGCAAAGATGTCCCTGCCGTGGAATGTCGCGGAAATCCCGGATTTGAGCAGCAGGTCCCTGTTTGTAATTTCATACACTTCCATCTCCCCCAGGCAGCGAGCTGCAGGGATCAGGAGCCCGTTGTCAGGCCCCACAAAAAACTGCTCACGGCCAGCCTCTCCGGCTTTTATGGCAAGGGCGCGGCGTAAAGTCCCGACCCCGGGGTCGACAACTGCCACATGAACAGTCTTTTCCGGAAAATAAGGGACAAGGGAGTAAAGGGCAAAAGCGCCTTCCCGGATACCGGCCCTTGAGATCGAATGAGTTATGTCAACGATTTTCGCGTCGGGGTTGATACGCAGGACCACGGCTTTCATGGCTGCAGGGTAGAGGTCCCCAAAATCAGTGGTAAGGGTGATGACAGACATGAATATTATTCGGCTTTTTTGCTATTTTACACTATGGCGGATTGAAAAATAATATTAAGATGTGAGAAGATACAGTCCTACATTGGAAAATATAGAGGGAAATAGAAAAAGCGTGGAGAAAATGAAACATACAAAAATATTATTCATACTGATTCTCATAAGCCTGGCTCTTCTTGCATCCGGGTGCGAGGAAAAAAAGAACGACGAACAGATGGCAGAATCTTTACAGAAACCTTTTACCGAATTCTATATCCTGGGGCCTGAAGGTACGGCTGAAAACTATCCAACAGATTACGTACTTGGAGAGAACGGGACTGTAATAGTGGGAATTGTAAACCATGAGCAGAAGCCAGTCAATTATACAATGGAAGTTAAGCTTGAAAACACGGCTCTGCCTTTACCCCCTGATCAGCAGTATATAACTCTCGGGGACAACGAGACCTGGGAAAAAGCAGTAACCATAACTCCCCCATTTGAGGGAAAGGATATGACGCTTGGATTTTCTCTCTACAATGAGGACGAGAAGAATGTACTTGAAGAGGGTATCAGCGTGCCTTATAGAGACCTTCGTCTATGGATAAACGTATCGCAGAATCTCTCGGAAAACGTTTCAACCCCGTTAACGGAGATATAAGCAGCGGGGCTGAAATTCAACATAGATTCCGCCTTTCCAGAAAAAGCTGAAATGATTAAAATCGCTAAACAGGATATACAGAGAAATGAAGTATAATCTTTGTGTTTTCTTATTTCAAATTGTTTTCTTCAAGTTTCAATAAAAATTCCTTGACATCCAGCCCGCTTGCATAGCCCGTAAGTTTTCCGTTTGCCCCGATGACCCTGTGGCAGGGCACAATTATCGAAATCGGGTTCCGATTGTTTGAAAGCCCCACAGCCTGGGAAGCCTTCGGATTTCCAATGCTTTTTGCAATCTCCCCGTAAGTCCGGGTTTCCCCATAAGGAATTTCACATAACGCCTTCCAGACGGATTTCTGAAACTCCGTGCCTTCGGGAGCCAGCTTTACGTCAAAGGATTTGAGTTCCCCTGCAAAATAAGCTTCAAGCTGCCCTGAAATTTCCCTGAAAAAATCCTCATTTTCCACCCAGCTATCCGGAACTTCGATTTTCTTTTTGCCTTTTCGGAGATTTACGTATTTCAGGCCTTCTTCGTCTCCTGCCAGAAGTATTGGGCCAATTGGGGATTCAATTATGTGGTAATACATTTCTATTTTCCCCTGCCGGTTACAGGTAGTTCTATCGTTGATGGTAGAAATGCCTATTCAATGCCGGACCTGTAAAATTCTCCAATAAATAGGCAGAAATTTCACAATTAAGACATGTATTTTATAATATTTTTTCGAAAGATTTATCATAAACAAACTTTAAAATTTGAAGTACTGGCCTGAAAACAGAAAAAAGATCCAGAAAACAAAAGGGAAACGTAAATAAAAAAACTGGAAGTTGGAGAAAATGAAAACAAAGACAATACTGCCCGTACTTATCATCGTACTTATCGCAACGACACTTGCCCTATTTACCTCGGGCTGCGGGGAGAAACTCACTGTAGAAAAGGAACTTACAGAAGAGGATGGACATACAGTAGAAGAAATTGCAGCACAGATACAGCAAAAAGAGGGCAATATCGAAGATTACTCATGTACAATACACCTGAACTTATTTTTTGAGGGGGAAGCCCTGGAAAGGGAATATGAGGTCATGTGCAAGAAACCGAGTATGTACAGAATTCTAACAAAAAAACCGGGAGAAGAACCTGAAAAAGAAGAGGTCTCGGACGGAGAGTACATGTGGACCTATTACCCCTGGAAAAACACCACCATAAAAGTAAAACTGCCTGAAACTTCCGGACCCGGAGAAAAAGAATCCGAGGAAAAAGAATCTGCAGAGAAAGAGTCTGGAGAAAACAGTGGTACCGGGTTCATTGAAGGCCTCCTGAATGACAGCGGTGTATCCCTTCTCGGGACAGAAGAGATAGACGGCAGGCCCGCCTACCTGCTGGGAAAGAACTCCGAAGAAAAAGAAGATGAAAAAAGAGAGGAAGATAACGAAAAAGGTGGAGAGAAAGAGGCAGATGGAGAAGAAGAGGGAACCCAGCCAGGATATAGGGAAAAGTTCTGGATAGATAAAGAGACAGGGACGCTTCTCCGGTATGAGACATATGACAGCAGCGAAAACCTGACAGTAAAATATGAAATACGAGACCTGAAAATCAACGCGGGCATCCAGGACTCCGAATTTGAATTTGAGGTGCCGGAAGGAACAACGGTAGAAACCAGAGAGTTCGGGAAATATTATCCTCCTGAAAACCTGACAGGCCCTGATGGGGACAGGCAGATTGCCTCAGGTTTCATCATAGGTCTTTGCCCCTGAAGAGAAGGGGCAACGGTGGAAAATAGGGAGGAAGAATAGGATTCAACTTTCAACGGGATGGGAAGAATTCAGAAAACCTGGAAATAGAGTGGTGAAGAAAATGACAGACAGGAAAGCATTTACAACACTTACATTACTTATCCTGCTGGTTCCGGTCCTTTTTGTATCGGGCTGTACCGGGGAACTCAGTGCGGAAGAAATCGCAGAACAGATGCAGGAAAAAGAAGCCAGCATCCAGGATTACTCGTATACGATGCAAATAACCTCATACATTGGAAATCAGACACGAGAAAGTGAGATCCAGACCCTGCAGAAGAAACCAGACAAGACAAAAACCGTTATAATAAAACCTGAAGAAGAAGCAGGAACAATTGTGGTTTCGGACGGGGAATTTATGTGGACCTATGACCCGAAAACAAATACGGCCATGAAAATGGAAATGCCGGATACCCCTATATTGGGGGAGTTAGATTCCGCAGGAATTATTGGCGAGTTCCTGAACAAAACGGATGTATCTCTGCTTGGTATGGAGGAAATCGACGGAAGGCCCGCATACTTGCTGGAGGCAAACCCGAAGGAGGAAGGAGAGGGACTCCTGTTTGTAGACGGGATGAAACTCTGGGTGGACAAAGAGACATGGATGCCTCTGAGGTATGAAATGTATGACAGCAGCGGAAACCTGATGATGGAACTGGAGATCCGCGACCTGGAAATCAATCAGGGGATCCCGGACTCCGAGTTTGTATTCGAGGTCCCGGAAGGGGCAACGGTAAAGACCTTGAATTTTGACTCATTAATTCCCGAGGAAATGACCCTCGAAGAAGCCAGAGAATCTGCGGGATTTGAAATCCTGGTTCCGGAATACCTCCCCGAAGGGTATGCCTTCAACTATTCTACGGTCTCCAACAACAGCTTGATAGCACCTGAAGGGCAGGCCTCTGAGACTGTTTTTCTGAGATACGAAAACGAGGAGGGAGATTACATTTTCCTTTCGGAAACCTTATACGAAAACGAGGCCCAGGAAGCTCCAATAATGGATTCTGCTGAAGAGGTTTCTATCAACGGGATGGAAGGGAAGTACCTTACACTGGGGGACATGAATATCCTGAGCTGGAAGATAAGGGATATTGACCTGAGCCTTACCACCTCCCTGAAAAAAGACGAAATGCTGAAAATTGCAGAGTCAATTTCGGAAAAAGCATAAATCCGGAATTCACAGAAAAACCTGGAAAAAATACAGAGAAACAGAAAAATAGAAAAACAACAAAAACTGAAAAACAACAAAAACTGAAAAAACAAAAACAAAAGAAAACAAAAGAAAGTAAAGGCCAAAGGCCTTACTTTTTTTGCGAGACTACTTGCTTATTTTGCGAGGTTGTAGCTCTGGTTGACGATCTTCAGGGCGCAGTAGTTGCCGCACATTGTGCATGCGTCGGTGTCTTCGGGTGCCCTGCTGGTCCTGACTGCTCTTGCGTGTTCGGGGTCGATTGCAAGGGAGTACATCTTTTCCCAGTCGAGTTCTCTTCTTGCTCTGCCCATGTCAAGGTCCCACTGTCTTGCTCTTTCGGGGTACTTTATCATGTCGCCGACGTGAGCTGCAATTCTGGAGGTCTTGACTCCGGTTATGACGTCTTCGAGGTTCGGGAGGGCAAGGTGCTCTGCAGGAGTCACATAGCAGAGGAAGTCACAGCCGCATGATGCGGATACGGATGCGCCGATTGCGGTTACGATGTGGTCGTAGCCGGGGGCGATGTCAGTAACGAGAGGACCGAGCATGTAGAAGGGCTTGTGGCCGCTCATTTCCTTCATGAGCTTTACGTTGGTTTCGATCTGGTCGAGGGGGACGTGGCCAGGACCTTCGACAATGACCTGCAGGCCCTGCTTGTGTGCCCTGTCAGCCATCTCGGAGTTGATAATCAATTCCTGGATCTGGGCGCGGTCGGTTGCGTCGTGGATTGCACCTGCACGCATTCCATTTCCGGTGGAGAGGACAACTTCGTGTTCCTTGAGGATTTCAACGAGGTAGTCGAAGTTTGCGAAAAGTGGGTTTTCCTTTTCGTTGTGGAGCATCCAGGAGCTCATGAAGGCGCCGCCACGGGAGCAGAGACCGCCGTACCTGCCGTGGGCTTTAAGCCTGTCAAGGGTAATGTTGTTGATACCAGTGTGGATTGCCATGAAGTTGGTTCCGAGCTTTGCCTGGGCTTCGGTTGCGTTGAAGAGCTCGTCTTCAGTCATGTGCACGATTGAACCGTACTTCCTTGCAGCTTCAATGAAAGCCTGGTAAAGAGGCACTGAACCAACTGAAAGGGAGATGCTGTCAATGACTTTTTTCCTGATTGCGAGGAAGTCTCCACCGGTCCCGAGCTCCATGAGAGTGTCGGCGCCTGCTTTTTCTGCAGCGATTGCCTTTTGGACTTCCATCTCTGGATCAACAATGTCTGAGGATACACCAATGGAGGCATTGACCTTGGTCCTGAGCCCTTCTCCAATACCGCAAATCTTTACCTGTCTGTAGGGAGAGGTTGGAATAACGATTCTTCCGGCTGCAACGCCACGGCGGACAAATTCAGGGTCAAGTCCTTCGTCCTTTGCAACGATCTTCATCTCTTCAGTGATAATTCCTTTTTGTGCATCTTCCACAATTGTCATATTTAGTACCTCAAGCTTTCATTTATCTGTAAGATCATCATGCAAGATTCATAAGTAAGTAAAGGGATTGTGAGTTAGATCCTAAAAGGCTAGTAATTATATATAACACTATTTAAAAAACTAACTTTAACCTTAATCAACTTTACTTTACTTATCTGTAGAGAGATGCCGAAAATAGATAGCATCGGATTAAAATAAGTATATCATAGAGAATTATTAAAAGTTGTTTTGAGTAGATAACAAGTAAAGTTGAGTTGAGGAGAGAGTAATAGTAGAAGAAACTTGAAAAATGAGATGAAAAATGAGGATGAAAGATGAGGATGAAAAATGAGATGAAAAAGTAGATCCGGAGAAAAAATAAGTACAGGAAAAGACCTGTAGAATGCTTAAAAAATGTGCAGCGATCAGAAAACACAGAGATTTCTTATTATTTTCTCTGCTTATTTTTCTCCTGGATTAAGCTGACTGTTTGCCTGTGGAGAGTTACTATAAGATCACTGATCATCCCGAAAATGAACATTTGAAGACCGAATATAATAAACAGTGTTGTGAGAATCGAAAGAGGGATGCGGGTGATTCCCTGAAGCCACTGGAATACCACATAGGTTCCCGTAAACAGACCTGCCATAATAAAGAAAAAGCCTATAACCCCGAAGTAAAACATAGGGTTATGCACTTTTGCAAGCCTGTAAATGGTAGATCCGATTCTGATTCCATCTTTTACAGGGTTTAGCTTGGTTGCACCTTTTTCACTTCGGGGGAGGTAAGTAATCGGGACTTCTTCAACCCTCTGTTTTTTCAGGATGCATTCCACAGAGATTTCGGTTTCTATTTCAAAGCCGGCCTTGTTAAGTTCAAGGTCCCTCACACTCTCGAGAGTAAACGCACGGTAGCCTGAGAGAATGTCTGTTAAATGTACTCCGTAAGCAAGGTTAAAAAACATATTAATCAGGCGGTTGCCCACAAGGTTAAGCTTTGTAAAAGCCCCCGGGGAATAATTTTCCAGCCGGCTACCTATAACATGGTCAACTTTTCCTTCCAGAACAGGCTCAAGGAGAGAAGGAGCTTCTCTTGCAAGATAGGTCCCATCTCCATCGACCATTACCACATAAGGGCTCTCGATAATTTCGAAAGCCTGGATCACTGCCTGTCCCTTACCCTTTTTAGTCTGCAAGACAACTCTTGCGCCTTCTGCCTCTGCAATCTGCGCTGTCCCGTCCCTGCTGTTTCCATCTATTACCAGAATGTTGGAAAACCCTTCTTTCTTGAAATCTTTAATGAGCTCCCCTATCGTTGCAACTTCGTTAAGGGTAGGAATGAGGATGCAAACATCTGCATTATTCACGTTTCACACATATCCTTTGCCGGAGCCTCTACGCGTATCGCAGAATCCGTTTTTATATAAGTATTCTATCCATATCCTTTCCACCGGAGACCGATTTAATGGATTTAATGGATTTAATGGATATAATGGATATAATAGATTAAAAAATATGAGGATTCTTATAAAAGCCCCATGTTGTCGAGCTGTTGACGGACTACTTCTACACCCCTCTCACAGTCTTCAGGGGATTTCCCGCCTGTAACTACCAGTTTTCCGGAACTGAAGATAAGGACAACTACCTTGGGTACATCGATCCTGTACACAAGACCCGGAAACTGCTCGGGTTCGTATTCGATATTCTCAAGCCCAAGCCCGATTGCAATTGCATTGAGGTTAAGGATAGTGTGCAGGTCTGCGGAGGCAACTATATTCTGGACAGTAATCTGCGGGTTTTCGATTGTCGGGATCCCTATACCGTTCAGCTTTTTTGCCATATTGCCAATAACTGTGTGCACGTCATTGACATTTTTTGCTCCTGTGCAGACAACCTTTCCGGAAGTAAAGACCAGGAAAGCGGCTTTGGGGTCAGAAACCCTGTAGACGAGCCCTGGAAACTTCTGCTTGTTGTACTCGGCGCCTTCGAACTCGGATTCGATCACAATTAAATCAAACTCTTCAGCGAGTTTGGTGGATGCGACCACGTTTTCAATTTTAATGCTAGATTCGCTCATTAGTCAACCCTCAGTATATAAAGCAAAAGTAATATCCTCTAACCAGTATATAAAGCTATAGTTAAATGCCTCGCATACTATATAAATACTATATATATAGAATATAAATGGAACAGAAAAGCTTAAATTATGGGCGCCAGTGAATTAAAAAAAATTAAAGGAGAAAGTGGCACCCGCATTGGCTTTGAGATGCCTCATTCTTCAAAGTTTTTCAAGCCTTCAAGGATGGAATCATATTTTTTGCAGACCCTCTCGAGAAGGTCGCCCTCTACAGTGCGGTGAGTAGGTATCAGAATATTTGCCCCTTTACCTATGCTCACTCCCTCGCGTGAAGTCCCGTAATCCGGAGCAACAAGGATGCCGTCTGTAGAAATCCTTATGTTGAGGTCGTTTACGATCCTTGAGACCATCTCAGTTGCAGGTTTTACCTTCCTCTCAATTAGGAAAGCCGAAGATACGTATTTTTCCCGCGTCTCCCTGATCTTCCGAAGAGTGTTTTCCACCGTTTCGGGGTCTACCTCATCAGAAAGTTCTTCAGAGATTAAAGAGACTGCCTCGATAAGGTCTTCAAAGGTTGTTGAACGCACCTCAAGGATTTCCCCATCGCAATGCTGCTTCACGGTATCAAGGTAGCCGGCGGAGACCACAAGCACATCAGCCTCAAGCAGGCGGGAAATTTCCTCCTTTGAAGGGCGGTAAGCATTGGCAACAAAATAGTCTTTAATCCCGCACATGCCCATAAGGGACTCATACATTGGAGTCACAGCAATGATCTTTTTCCCAATCCAGAGGTTTATCTCACTCTGCCCTCCCTGCAACCTCAATAGTTCAATGATTTTTTCCTTTATGTCTTTAGGGTCATTTCTTTTGAGCCCGAAATAATCTGCAAACAGCGGGGTTGTAGAGAGCTGCCTGCTTCTCCCGCTGGGCACAGACTCAACAAATCCTCTCTCAATCAGGTCTTTTATATGATCATAGGCTCCACTGCCCCTCATTTCGATCAGGTCGGACTGGAGCAGAGGCTGATGATAAGCAATCATAGAGAGGGTCCGGAGTTTGGGGGCTGATAGTTCTTTTGGGGCAACGTCCCGCATAAGTTCGGAGTACTCCGGCTTAACCTGCATAACGTAGCGGTCTCCAAGGTCCAGAATTTCGAGGCCTGATCCCCGGGAAGAGTAAGCCTCCATCAGCTCCTGCACTGCCGAAAAGACATTCTTTTTTGGCTTTCCGGTAATTTTCATAAGTTTTTCAAGGCTTACTGCCCTGCCCGCAGCAAAAAGAGCCGCTTCGATAATTTCAAGCTCACTCATAAGTTTCACGACCAGAAAAGAGGATAAGGTTATTTTTCATTTGAGTTAACGTGTTTCTTCAGGAGAGTCTACATCTATATGTTCCGGCTCAAAGGACAGAACCTCTGGATACCCGGCTTCATCAGGCTCTCCATCAGCATACTCAACCGGAGGTTTACTATCTGCAAAATTGTCTTCCATGGAAAATTCAGGCTCTGAAACATCTCCTGTTAAGCCCTGTTTTATCTGCGGATAGGGAGATGGGTTGCCTTCCGTAGAAAAACCTGATTCTTCTCCGGGATAAATATACAATTCCCCGAAAAGTTCACTCTGGAAAAGCCAGATCTTTCTGCTCGAAGCAAGAAAGAGGAGGGAAAGGTAATCCATGATCCTGTCTTCACTCAGTTTAAGGAGATCAGAAAACTCCACAACAGGCTGCTTCATAAATAGTTCAACAAGCCTTGCCCAGATAAATGTCAGCCTAGAACCGATCGCCTCGTCGTGGGCAATCCCGAGCACGTCTCCGGTAGTCAGAGGATCCGGCGGAATATCAGGTTCTTCTGCAGCCAGACGGGCTTTCTTTTCGTTTTTTCTTGAGAGCGTCCTTTCAGCTTTTTTAAGTTCCAGAATAAGTTCATTCAGTGTGACAGGCCTTGTGGAAAGGCGGCGGACAGGCAGCTTTGGGATAGGAAACTCATCAGGCTCAGGGAGATCTTCATCATCGAAAAATCCAGAGTCAAAATCATCTTCTTCTTCTTCCGTTCCGAGAATTACTGAAGATTTCATGCGGAGGAGGACAGCTGAATAAAGGAGAGTCCTTGAGGAAATCCTCAGGTCCATTTTCTGGAGCTCTTCTATCCTTTGCAGAAAACTGTCAGTTAGCTGCACAACATCGATATCCCAGGGATCGATCTTCCCGTCCTTTGCAAGTTCGACCAGGATACCCAGGGGCTCATAGGAATCAAACTCTGAAAGGTCGAGCAGAGTCCAATCAACGCCGAGGCATGAAAGAGTGGTCGGAAGCCCGAAAACTTCGGGGTCTGAAAAAAGAGAGTTCTTTTCCCCCGATTCACGAACATCGGGGGAAGGAAGTCCGGAAATATCAAGTGCCGAATTATCTATAAGTTCAGCCATTAAACTTCACTCCGGTAATACTCGTGATGTTATTCTCCTGCATTGTAACCCCGATAGTCCGGCTTGCCGCCTGGATCATGGGTTTTCTTAAGGAAACAACAATAAACTGGACTTTTGAGCCTGAAGTTTTAACGTGCCTTGAGACTCTCTCCACGTTCCAGCCGTCAAGGAACATGTCGATCTCGTCAAAGGCATAGAAAGGAGCGGGGCGGTATTGCTGGATTGCAAAAATAAAGGCAAGTGCGGTAAGGCTCTTTTCTCCTCCGGACATGGCTTCTATACGCTGGAGAGTCTTTTCTTTTGGCTGGGCCCTGAGGGTCATTCCTCCGGCAAAGGGATCATCAAGGTTTTCCAGCAGGAGTTCTCCCATGCCGTCGGAAAGCTCGTAAAAAATCTCTTTGAAATTGGCATTTATGCTTGTATAAGCCTCCATAAAGGTGTCCCGCTTGAGCTGCTCGTACTGGTCAATGCGTTCAAGGAGCTGTTCTCTTTCGGAAAAGAGAGTATCGCGTTTGCCCTGCAGGTCCGAAAGCCTGAGTTCCACCTCGTTATACTCATCGATTGCCCTCATGTTTACAGGTTCAAGCCTGCGCAGGGCTTCTTCGATTGCCTGGATCCTTATGTAAACGGTTTCGTAACTCGGGACCTCTAAGGATTCTTCTATGCCCCTTCTCTGTATCTCTTCAAGCAGCTGCTTTTCCTGGTCAAAAAGTGCACTTCTCGTAGCTGTGAGCGTAAGTACCTGCTGTTTTGCCTTTTCAAGGGTGGTTGCGGCTATACTGACCCTGCGCTTTACTGCACTGTACTCGGCCTGAACATTTTCCCTTTCTTTCTGGAGCCCCATAAGCTCGTCGGAAAGTTCAAGTTCCCGGTTCTGTTTTTCCTTAAGTTGCACTTCAAGTTCCGCAATTTTTGCCCTGAGAGAATCTACTTTTTCACGCCTTGAAGCTTTCTTTTCATCGAGTTCCCGGATAAGCTCCTTAGCTTCGGCAATCTTCTGCTCAGCATACTCTTTTTCGAGCTGCAGGGCATTCAGGTTTGCTTCGGTGTCCCTGATCCTGCCGTCAAGCCTCCGGATTTCCTCGTCTACAAACTCGGCTTTTTTGTTGATCTCGGGGAGAGGAGAATCAGCAAGCTTTGCCTCAATTTCGGCAACCTGTACCTCAAGTTCAGCCAAAGCGCCTTCTTTTTCAGCCTTTTCTGCAATTACACTGTCCATTTCAGCCCTGAGTTCTGTCCTGGACTCTTCAATTGCTCTCAGGTCTGCCTGTTTAGCTTCAAGGAGTTCTGTAAGTTTAGTTCCCCTGCCGGCGATTTCCTGAAGTTCGAGTTCTTTTCTGGAGATGGTAGCCTCACAGTCGCGGATCTTCCTGCTCAACTCAAAAACGTGGCTTTCAATATTGTCCTGTTTACTGATCGCTGCAGTCCGGCTTGCGTCGAGGGATTTAATCTCGCCTGCAAGCTCAAGGAGTTTGTCTTTTTCCGCTGCCGCAAAAGAGATCCCCGATTTTGAAGAAAGAGAACCTCCAACCATTGCCCCACTCTTTTCAAGGAGTTCACCTTCAAGGGTGACCATTCTCGCCTTTCCCATGAAACGGCGGGCACTGGCAAGGTTTTCCATAATAAGGGTATCCTGGAAAACATACCAGAAAGCAGGTTCGAAGTCGGGATCAAATTCGATGAGGTCAATTGCGTACCCTATTACTCCATTTTCATAACTGAGGCTTTCAAGCCGCCTGGAATCCCTCATTTTATTAAGCGGAAGGAAGGTAGCTCTTCCGCCCTTTCTCCGTTTCAGGAATTCGATTGCCTCTGCAGCATCCCCATCATTATCTACAACAACTGCCTGCATCCTGTTACCTGCAGCAACCTCAAGGGCAGCCGCATACCTGCGGTCAACTTTTCCCAGCTGGGCAATGGTCCCGTGAATTCCAAAGAGTTCATTCTGCCTGGAAGCTCCGATTACCATTTCCACAGCCCTTGAATATCCGCCTCCCTGTTCCGAAGCCCGGACCCTTGCCTCAGCAATTGCATATTCCTGCTGGAGCCCGTGAAGCCTGCTCTCAAGTTTCTTTATGTCTTCCTTGACCCTGAAATGGCTGCTCTCGACATCGTCACGGTCTTTTATCAGGGACTCCAGGTTTTCCGTAAGCTTCTCAATCTCATACTGGACAGAAAGAGTATCACTATCAGAGGCAGTGAATGCAGCTTCTGCATCCCTGATCTGGTTTTCGATATCCCGCAATTCCGACGATTTTCTCCTGAGGGTATCAAGGAGACGGTCCTCATTTCGGATAAGCTCATTTTTTTTGTTTTTAATGTCCTCAAGTTTCTTGCGGGCAGCCATGAGCTCGTCCCTTGTTGCTGCAAACTTTGCATCCACATCCGCAATCCTGCTCTGAAGCAGCATACGCTCGGTTTTTCTCTCGGACAGCTCAGAAGAGATGCTTTCTTTTCTCACGTTTTCAGTTTCGATTTTCTCTTCGAGCTCCCCTACCTTGCCCTTTGTGGAGTCGATATCAACAAACGCCTTTCTGCGCTTTGCGTCAGCGTCTTCAAGTTCGGATTCCGAAAGTTCAATGCTGTCCACACAGCGGGAAATTTCCCCTTTTGTCTCTTCGATTTCCCTTTTGACCTGCAGCTGTTCGTCTTCCCCTTTTTTCCGGATTTCAAGGGAAATTGTTTCCAGGGCCTGTTCAAGGGCTTCTAATTCCTTAACCCTCTCGTCCAGCAGTACCTGGACTTTTTCAAAGTGCTCTTCTTTCCCTGCAAGTTCTTTGTCCACATTTTCCAGTTCTGTTCTGGCATCCTTGAGTTTGGAGAGCAGGACATAGCCTTCAAATTTAATTTTTTCAGTCTTCAGAGCCTGGTACTTCAGTGCCTGGTCTCGTTCCCCTGCAAGTTTTTCAAGCTGGGTACGCACCTCTTCAAGGATGATGTCCACGCGTTCGACCTGCTGCCTGACGATTTCCAGTTCCCCGAGCGCCTTTTGCTTACGCTCATCAAATTCTGAAACCCCGGCAATTTCGTCAATGATTTTCCGCCTTTCTACAGAGGTCATGGAGGTGATCTGCGTGACATCTCCCTGCATTACCACATTATAACCTTCAGGCGTTACTCCTGCCTTTGCAAGCTGGGAATGGATTTCCCCCAGGCTTACGGCTTTTCCATTAAAGTAAAAGTAACTGTAGTACGCATTTTTTGTCCGCTTGATCTTTCTTGAGACCTCAACCTCATCAAGCTCTAACGGCATCTTGCGGTCAGTATTGTCAAAACGGATCGTAACCTGGGCAAAATCAGGCTTTTTTGCCTCGTCTCCATTGTAAATAAGATCCGTAAGTTTTTCAGCCCGGAGAGTCCTGGAGCTCGAAAGCCCGAGCGCAAAGAGAATCCCATCTATGATGTTTGACTTCCCACTCCCATTAGGACCGGAAATAGTGGTGAAGTCATTGAAAAAGGAAATCTTTACTTTTTTTCCAAAGGACTTGAAATTAACGAACTCGATTTCTTTTATGTACACAGAATGCCTCTGAGGTTTTGCGTTTTTGAGGATGTCTCCGTTTTTTCAGCCTCATTACGCCTGGGGGTCTTTCCGATTGCAGGTTATGATTTCCGCATCATCAGTATCCCTAAGATCCACGGACTCATCGATTAAACGCTTTTTTGGAGCCTTTTCGGCGATTATGTACTCGCATTTATAATCTTCATCGGGTCGGGCTCTTACAGGGTCTGCATTCACAGGAGATTGGCGCCTCATAGAAGATCTCGAGCTTGGAGGGAACAACTGTCCCGCCGGGGCTTCTCTTACTGGAGTCGACTGCCTCAGGTTGCCTCTAAGCCGTTTTCGATCCCCGCTCTCGGCGATGATATACTCACACTTTGTTTCGACAACCTCCTGTTCGTCAAGTTCCTCGGGCTCAACCTCCCTTATCTTAAGCTGAACTTTTGCATTTGTGCCTGGCAGGGATGCAGGAGCTTCCCTGAAATCAATAAGCTCGTGTGCGGAATGGTTCTCTTTCCTGAACTCAAGTTTACGCGTTGGTTTTCTGGAGAGAGGAGGAAGGTCAAGGGGGTCTTCGAGGATGGGAAGAGAAACAGAAGGAGAAGAGGGAGGCGAGGGGGGAGAGAAAGAAACAGTATTTTGCATACCTCCCAGCGCTCCGGAGAGTTTTTCGAGGTCTTTTTCCAGCTGTTTTATAAGCATTTTCTGGTCAAGCAGCTCCCTGACAAGCCCGTCCTGAATTCCTGCCAGTTCCTTCAGCCGCCGGTCCGCTGTCGCAGAGTCATTATCTTTGCCAGAACTGAATTCGGCTCGCAGTTCGCTAATAATTGAAGCCTTTAGTGATGCAGAATCAGGGAGCCCCTTCAATTCTGTTCTGATTTCGGAAAGGATCTGGTCCTTAAAGGAATCCAGATCGGAACTGTTTTCCATTTCGGCCTGCAGTTCATTGAGAACCGAAATCTTTATTGATTTTTTGAGAGTCTCGAGCTCCTCATAGGTTATTGACAGTCGCCTTTTAAGCGGTGTATTGTGCACGTCCCTCTGTCCAGTTCTCATGAAAATACCTCTAACAATAAATTCGGGTCCCGGGTTTCCTTATGTCTGCAGTTTTTTGTTAGCATGAAACGTCAGTGTAATATAATTAAATAGATTCAATCTGACAAATTTAAATAATGTGTATAAAGTACATGTAATCTTACTTTATATATATATGGTAATCGATAGTATTCAGCTGACCCGAAATAACTTTAAATTATATTATAATAAGATAACTTAATAAACCTTTCTGAAAACGGGTGCAGAAACCGCATATAAGAACAGGAGAAATTGTATAAAATATGAAATTTCCGAAGGAAGAAGGGTTAAACGTCAGAAAGGACAGAAAACAGGAGATGCAGATCGGAAAATGCTCTGGAAGAGAATGAACAGTTTTCCTTAAATCTTCCTGTAAAGAATAATATTGATGCTAAAATGCCTCACTTTCGAGCACATAATACCCGGATCAAGAATTCAGCAATCCCATGGAGATAATAACTTTCTGGAGAGGAAAAGGGCAGAACAGTAGAATAAATATTTTTCGGCATCATCTGTACAAAAATATTAAATATGAGTATCAGGTGCAATTCTATTCCCGGAAAGACTGGATAAAGGGCAGATATAAAAATAAGAGATAAAGTCCAGAACGTGGAATGTTGTTAATGATATCATATAAACAAGATAGAGGCTTCAATCCGGGATTTGTACAAAATAGGGAATGAAACCCAAAAGGTAACTCAAAAATTAAATGAGTTAAAGAGTTGGATTTCAACAGGGGTTGGAAATTTTTAGAAGAAAGTGTTACTCAATGGACGGAATAGACTCATCGAAATTAAGAAGTACACTCTGCCTCTCCTGGATTTTGGGGGATGTGCTGCAGTCCATCTCCAGAGCACTCTCGTTAACAATAGAACCGTGGGTTCCGGTGCTTTCAAGGAAAAGTTGAACCTCTTCAACTTCAGGCTCTCGGAAATGATCCATTTCGAAAATATCCATAATAACACTAAAAACGTTTTTGTGTATGTGATCGGTAATCCGAGTCATCGAAAATAAACACGATGCATGAAGTATTAATAATTTACTATAATATGAAAACAGACGAGAAAGAATAGATAAGTTTACTAATATATAATTATTGTACCCGGCATACAGAAACATACGTTCCAACTAATCGGCATTGAAGTAAATAAAAAAACTTGCTGTTTTTTGATAATTTAATTAATCTCATAAATTAATTGATCTTTCCTTAAATATCGCTTTTTACTCAATATAACGGAATTTCAGCACGTTCCTCTGTCAGCCAGAGAAATACCTCCCTTAACCCCGGAAACCGTGTTTCAATTCCGGCAAATATGAGCGCCTCCACCAGCCGGTCTGCCCATCTTAAAAGAAGTGAAAAAAACGACTATTTATAGCGAATATGGTTGAAAGGGTCAGAAATATTTGTAATTTAGACCTCCTGAGCGAAGATAACTGATAAAACCCATAAATTGACCCTATCGAACAAAACTCATTACTAAACCCATAAATTAGCCTTCTTGAACAAGATAACTGATAAAACCCATAAATTTGTCCTTGGAGCAAAGTTCACTACTAAAACTCATAAATAGTCCTCTTGAGCGCAGCGAAAAGGACTGCGGGCTGTTGCACTTGCAGTGCAACTCCCAGGAAATCTCCGATTTCCTGTGATCCCGAATCGCAACTCGGGCATCACAGGAAGAGAGGCCCGAGAATCCGGATCAAGACACCTACCACAAGAGCAAGGAATATGGTGAAGGTAACAATCATAGCCGTATCCTTTGTTCCAAGCTCATGCTTCAATACTGCAATCGTTGCCACGCACGGGACATAAATGGTAGTAATAACCGCAAACTGGTACATCTGAAGGGGGGTCATTACAGCTGCGAAGTTGGCTGTGCCCGCAAGTACGGCCAGGATCTGGAGAGCCATTTCCTTTCGGAGAATTCCAAAAACCAGGGCTGTTGCGGCAAAAGCCGGAAGGCCCAGTAGGCCAACAGATACAGGTTCTACAAAATCCTGGAAGATCGAAAGAAGACCAAGGGCATCGGCGATTCCGAGGAATGCGCTCCCTGCAAGCAGCAGCGGAAAAGCGATATATAAAAACTCCCGGCTTTTCATCCAGGTCTTCCTGAGAGTGGATTTCAGTTCAGGTTTTCTGAGAGGGGTCATTTCCATAATGAAGCCGCTTCTCTGGCCTGGAAGGGTTTTTCCGAGAACCCAACCCATCGCTGCAATAATGAGAACATCCAGCACATAGATAGAAACCGCGGGCCAGAAACCAACAAATGTCCCCACAAGTCCCAGGATAATAACTGTCCTTGCAGAGCAGGGAATAAGGGAGATGAGAAGCGAAGCTATCCGCTTTTCCCTCCTGGTGCCAAGGGCATGCACTGCCATTATTGCGGGGACATTGCAGCCAAACCCCAGAACCAGAGGGATGACAGCTCTCCCGTGAAGCCCGAGCTTATGGGTCAGGTTGTCCAGGAGAAAAGCTGCCCTGGTCAGGTAGCCTGAGTCCTCGAATATGGAAAGGATAGCATAGAAAACTGCAATATACGGGATTGCAATTGCAAATCCGGCTTCCACACCCCGCAGGGAATAAAGAATCAGGTTTCTAAAGATAGGCGCCATGCCAAGAGTCATTGTTTCCACTGGCTGAATCACGTGAGGCTCAAAAAAATCATTCACAATCCAGTTTTCAAGGAAGCCTCCTACCCTGAAGACGAGAAGAAAAGTAAGGAGCAGGGCCGCTATGAGAACCGCAATCCCGAAGTTAGGAGAGGTAAGAACACTGTCTATCCTGTCACGAAATCTTTTTTTCGGTTCGAACACTGAGACAACACTATCTACGATATGCCCGGATTCTCCGTACAGGTCTCTTGCAACGGTATCCGGAACTGAAATTCCGTGCTCAATCTCAAGGTTCTGCCTGAAGCGCCGGGCAGAAGAGAGAATGGCATGGGCTTCAGGCGGCATACAGCAGAGTTCCACAAACTCGGCATCGTTCAGCAGAGCTGCAATCTTGACACTTTGAGATGAATCCGGAAAAGCATGGTCAAGACCGGACAGAGCCTGGAGAATCCACTGGCTGTACTTTACCCTGTGGTGGTCCTGGACTTTGTCTTTCTCTTCGAGAGCCACGAGCACTACCTCATCAAGCCCTATCCCCCACGTTGCAACAGTGGAGACTACAGGCAGGCCTAAGAGTTCTGAAAGTCTTTCCGTATCAATAATAATTCCGAGCTCTGCTGCCAGATCCACCTGATTTAAGGCAATAACCATAGGGATATCGAGTTCCAGCAGCTGTAGAGTCAAATAGAGGTTTCTCTCAAGCCTGCTTGCATCAAGGACATTGATAATGACATCCGGCTTATCTTCAATAAGAAATCTCTTGGTTACCTTTTCGTCTTCGTTTGCAACCCCGAGAGAATATATTCCAGGCAGGTCAACTACTTCAATGGTCTTGCCTCTGGCATTTACACTCCCTCTTTTAAGCGCAACCGTAGTGCCCGGGTAATTGGAAACCTCAACCCCAACTCCTGTAAGCCTGCTGAAAAAAACGCTTTTTCCAACGCTCGGGTTGCCTATGAAGGCCAGTGTCACATCATAAGGAGAATTCTTTTGACCTCTGTTGCCAGAAGTACAGCATGAGCTGGAAATCCCTATCATGCCTCCATTAATTTTTCCCTGTACCTGTAAAGTGCCAGCATTGTCCCTTTTTTACGCATTTTTACTTTTAGGAGTGATAAAAATTTTCTTTGCTATATCTCTTCCAAGAGCAATCTCAGACCCAACAACCATGACTGAGATACACCCCTGCTTTTGCTTGCGCCTGACTTCAATACCTTCTCCTGTAAGGATACCAAGAGAGGTTAAACGCTCTTTTGTCTCCCTTGGAAGGGTTACCCTGGCAATCGTACCTGAACTTCCCTCTTTCATTTCATCGAGAGGAATGAATCCTTCCTCGCGCTGCAAGTTACTTTTATCGATATTAATTGGGTGTCCGTCGGGGCAGTACTCCGGATTTCCCAGGAAATCGTAAAGTTTCTCAAGCACTGAGTCTGATACCGCGTGCTCAAGCTCGCAGGCTTCCTTGTGGGCTTCCTTCCTGTCAAAATCAAGGACTTCAGCCAGGAAAGTCTCAAGAACCTGGTGTTTCCTCTTGACCCGGATAGCTTCTTCAGCTCCTTTTGTGGTCAATTCGACTCCTTGATAGGGCTTATACTCGACGAACCCCATAGAATGCAATTTTTTGATCATTTCCGTCACACTGGGCGGAGATACATTCAGTTCTTCTGCAATTTGTTTGGTTTTTGCAGGGCTCTGGTTTTTCGTAATAAGGTAAAGAATAGTTTCTAAATATTCTTCGAGTCGATCTGTATGCATTAACACCATTCCACCAACACATGCCCGAAATTTATCAGGCCAGATAATTAGGACAACCTAAAAAGAATAGGATTACTGAATAAATAGCTTTTGGTTTCGATCTTTCAAAATAAATATGGGTTGAGAAAGATTTCAAAACCGGAGTTTATCACATGGAATCGGGCAGGAAAAAACAAAATAAAAAATTCAGGAGTCGTGAAGCGTAAGACTTCCTGAGGGTTCCTGAAAGATTTCAGGCGTTGATAGATTTAAGAACTGCAATTTCATTACAGTCCGGAAATTTGGGGCACCTGATGCAACCAGACCAGATTTTCCTGGGAAGGCTGTTTTTATCCACAATATTAAAGCCCAGGGTTTCAAAAAACTCAGGCACATAAGTAAGAGCAAAGACTTCCTTCATATCGAGATCTTTAGCATCCTCAAGACAGGCTGAGACAAGCTGTGTGCCTACTCCTTTTCTTGCACAATCGGGCTTAACTGCGAGAGCAAGGATTTCTGCAAGGTCTTCCCAGACCACATGCAGGGCACAGCATCCCACAACCTCTCCTTCGACCTCACATACATAAAAATCCCTTATGTTCTCGTACATCTCACTAAGGGAGCGAGCAAGCATAAGCTCATCCTTAGAGTAAGTGTTGATGATTTGCTTCATCTCAACAACATCACTTATCCTGGCTTTTCTGATCAATTCCTGTTTCCTCTGAAGCGGCAGTTATGTTTTTTAATAGAAATTATGCTGCATTATAAGCATTTACTGTATTCCAGCTAGGAATAATGTATTTCTAAATAAGAATTTATTCCATAATTTCGGGGCAGGCCTCTCCAATTTGCGGGACACTTCCCATCGGGGCACTTCCCATCCATAGTTCAGTCTCTTCTGGATATCGGCTCTTCTCTAACTACATACTTGTTTTACGGACACGGAGAAGGACACAGAGAGGGACACAGAGAAGAGATGTCCGGAAGACAAAAGCATGAACTGATAACCTTCTGAAGAAGAAAAGCGTCCATACTTACAGAACTTTCCCATGAGATAAACTTTCAAAAACAAGCCTTCAAAAAAGTCAGGGAAAGCAGATTAAGTGAAACATGAATAAAACGGATGCTGCATAAAAGAGATAGAAATTAGCGGGCGCGAAGGGATTCGAACCCCCGACTTACAGCTTAGGAGGCTGCCGCCATATCCGGGCTAGGCCACGCGCCCACAATGCAACTCCCGAAAATACAGCATGTAACAGTATGCTAAAACTGCATTCCAGGTGAAGTATCCATAATACCGGCATAAGATATATATTTAATTATCGCCCGGAGAAGAGAAAAAGCCCCTAAATCCGGGCAAAAAGGAGAGTACAGATAGTTTTGGTATCAAAGTTGAGAGAAAACTTTAATAAACAAGTCCCGGATTTAAAGTTAACCACGTCATAGAAAGAGGTTAACAATGAAGGAAATTGCCACGATGCCCCCTCGGATCAGAGACAAACTCAATAAGGGAATCCCTCTGGACGAAGAGGAAATTATGGAGTTTGCAGTGCTTACCGGGCCCGACCTCTTCGACTTCTTTACCATCGCAAACCGCTTGAGAGCAAAGCTGGGGAACACTGTAGATCTCTGTGCAATTACAAACGCAAAAAGCGGGCGCTGCCCCGAAGACTGCAGGTTCTGTGCCCAGTCAGCTCACCATTGTGCGGAAACCAGGGAATATCCACTGCTAAGCCCCGGGAGACTCCTTGAAGACGCAAAAAACGCTGAAAAGGCCGGAGCACGCCGATTTTCGATAGTCACAAGCGGGAACCGCCTGAAGTTTGAGGAACTTGAAAGCATCCTGGATGCCGTGAGGCTGATAAAAAACAGGACCGGACTTGAAGTCTGCGCGTCCATCGGAACCCTGAGCCCGGAATCGGCGGGGAAACTGAAAGAAGCCGGGGTTTCAAGAGTCCACCACAACCTGGAAAGCTCTGAAAGCTTTTTCAGGCGCATCTGTAGCACGCATACGTATGCCGACCGGATACGGACAATCAGGACTGCAAAGGAAGCCGGGCTTGAAGTATGTTCAGGAGGGATCCTGGGGCTCGGGGAGAGTATGCAAGACCGGATAAAACTGGCCCTTACCCTGAGAGAACTGGACGTAGATGCCGTGCCAATCAACATCTTAAACCCGGTTCCGGGAACTCCGATGGAGAATGCAGCCCCTCTGCCCCCGATGGAGATCCTTAAAAGCATAGCCCTTTTCAGGCTCGTCCTGCCGGAGAAAAATATCAAGCTTGCAGGGGGAAGAGAAAAGAACCTAAGGGACCTGCAGTCCCTTGCCCTTTTTTGCGGGGCCAACGGGTTGATGCTCGGCAACTACCTGACCACTGAAGGGAGAAGTCCGGAAATGGACCTGCAGATGATACGGGATGCAGGACTAAACTTTGAAAACATAAAAACAGGAGAAATGAAAGAATGAAAGGGAAAAACGAAACATACGGCATTGCCCAATCCTCGGAACTTAGAAAAATGGTGTTTGCATCCCTTTTCGCCGCAATGATTGCAGCGGGGGCGTACATCAAAATCCCACTCCCCTTTTCTCCGGTACCGGTTACCATGCAGCCCCTCTTTGTCTTCCTGGCAGGGAGTATGCTTAAGAGCAAATGGGGCACCCTCAGCATGTTGATATACACTCTGCTGGGGATTGCAGGGCTACCCGTTTTTGCAGGCGGGGCCTCGGGGCTCGGCGTGATCCTGGGACCAACAGGCGGATACATAATAGGCTTCATAATTGCGGCATTTGTAATAGGGTACCTGAGTGAGAAGAGCGGAAAAAACGACTACCTCTCAAATGCTCTTTATATAGGCATAGGGCTCGTAATCGTCTATGTTCTGGGCGTGGCCCAGCTGGCATTTGTCGCCAAACTGGACCTCCTGCAAGCAATAACCCTGGGAGTGCTTCCATTCATTATAGGGGACATCCTGAAACTGGCAATTGCTGCCCATATAGCTTCCAGGTACAGGATCTGAAAAAGTAAGCAAAAAGCCAAAAACAGCAAAGAGCCAAAAACAATGATCAGGATAGAGGACCTTAGCTACAACTTCCCTGATGGGACACGGGGCCTGAAGAAAATAAACCTCGAAATAGAAAGAGGAGAATTTCTCGGGATAGTTGGCAGGAACGGTTCGGGAAAGTCCACCCTTATCCGGCACCTGAACGGGCTTTTGAAGCCGATGGAAGGGAAAGTGTTCATAAACGGCATGGACACGGCAGATCCTTCGAATCTTCTCAAAATCCGGCAGACCGTGGGCATGGTCTTCCAGAACCCGTACACCCAGTTCGTAGGCACAACCCTGGAAGAAGACGTGGCTTTCGGGCCCGAAAACCTTGCCCTGCCCCCGAACGAAATCCGGGAAAGGGTAGACAGGGCCCTGGAAGTGGTGGGACTTGAGAACTTCAAAAACCATTCCCCAAAAACCCTAAGCGGAGGGCAGAGCCAGTGCGCGGCTATCGCCTCGGCCCTTGCAATGAAATCCGAGTGCATTGTTTTTGACGAAATAACCTCCATGCTGGACTCCAGATCCAGGGAGCAGGTCCGGGAAATCATCCGAAAGCTGCGGGGAAAAGCCCGAACCATCGTGTATGTGACGCACAAGCTCGAAGAAGTCCTGTACGCTGACAGGATAATCGTGATGGACAGGGGGGAAATAGTGCAGGAAGGAAAACCGGAAACCGTTTTCAAAGCCCCTGAGCCGGGGAAATTCGGACTGGAAATTCCCCCCGTCGTTGAACTGCTGAACAGCCTGGAAGCCCGCGGCTTTACCTTTGACTGGAAACGGCTGTCTTCAATAGAAAATCTTGCGGAGGAGATATGGGAATCAAGGTGGAAAATCTAAGCTATTCCTATTCCGGGAACCAGAAAAGGAAGCCTGCCCTTGAAAACGTCTCCCTGGAGATCGCAAGAGGGGAATTTGCCGTCATCTCAGGAACCGCAGGAGCAGGAAAATCCACACTCATTAAACATTTCAACGGGATTCTCCACCCCGAAAGCGGCAGGGTAACCGTGGACGGGCTGGACACCAATAGCCGGGAAGTGCGCAGAAAAGTAGGCATGCTGTTCCAGCATTCCCAGAACCAGCTCTTCGAGGAAACTGTATACAGGGAAGTTGCCTTCGGCCCTTCGAACTTCGGGATCCGGGGAAAAGAACTTGAAAAAAGGGTGCATGATGCCCTATCTCTCGTACACCTTGATACCCGGATCCTGGACCGCTCCCCGTTCAGCCTGAGCGGGGGAGAGAAACGCAGAGTTGCACTTGCGGGAATCATGGCGCTTCGCCCGGCCTACCTGGTGCTGGACGAACCCACTGCAGGCCTGGACCCCGAAGGCCGGACCAAGCTGCTCGGAAGGCTTCAAGAGATTCATAAAAAGGGAGTCGGGATCGTCATTGTATCCCACAACATGGAAGAAATCCTGCCCTTCGCCCAGAAGGTCATTTCAATGGAAGAGGGCAGGATCGTGTTTACAGGCAGCCCTGAAGAATACCTCCGTGCAGGGCATTCCCCGGTGCCCCTGCTCACCAGGCTTATGAAAGAACTGAACAGGAAGGGAGCCGCCCTCAGGGAGGACATCTTTACGGCAGAAGAGGCCTTGAAAGAGCTTCAAAAGCTCAGGCCGGAAATGCAGGAAAAAGAGAGGGGAATATCAGAAAAAAGAGAAACTGAAATGAAGGCAGATGAAACGGGAACAACGGAGAAGGAAATAGCTGAGACGGTGGTGAGAGACAATGTATGAGACTGCATTCAACTACGTCTACGGGAATTCCCTCCTGCACAAGCTGGACCCCAGGACCAAGCTTGGGGCAGTGATGTGCCTGAGCATCCTGGTCTTCAGGGAAGAGAGTTTTGCCGGGATGGGGTTACTTATTGCATTTTTCCTCCTGCTGACCGGGATTTCGGGAGTACGCCTTTCCTTTTTGCTCAGGTCGGTCCGCCCCCTGCTCTTCTTTATGTTCTTCATCTTTTGTTTCCAGCTCTTTGCAACTAAAGGGACTCCCATTGTCCCCCTGCCGGTGCTTACCCCTACTTATGAAGGGCTGAGGCTTGGAACCCTGCTTTCCTTACGCTTTGGGCTGCTCCTGCTCTATGCGGCCCTCCTTACGGCAAGTACCCTCCCGAGCCAGATTACCAACGGGATCGAGCGCTTGCTCCGTCCCCTGCCGCTCCGCTACCTCGGAGTGACTTCCTTCGACCTGGCAACCATGATGTCACTCTCCATCCGCTTCCTCCCAAGTTTCCTGGAAAACGCAGCGACTATCAGGGCAGCCCAGCTCGCCCGGGGCCTTGACCTCAGGCATGACCTGCGCCGGGGGACCACGGCAATTGCAGTGCCCCTGATAAGGAGGTCGATCCTCCTGGCCGAAGAAGTGACAGAAGCCATGGAGAGCAGGTGCTACCAGGGACAGTGCCGGACCTCTCTCCACGAACTCAGGATGCAGAAACTCGACTGGTCAGCACTGCTCGTGCTCGGAGCATTTTTTCTATTATTAATAAAAATCTGAAAAGACAATTTGGATTTCGGGCTTAAATTTCGAGATTAAGTGGCGGGTTTAAGTTTTTCTACAGAAAGTAGCCTTTTCAACCCGAAGTCTAAATCTTAGTCTAAACCTTAAGCCAAAACCTTAAGCTGAAACCTGAATTTCAAGTCCCTCCGTTTAGTCTCTAAGCTCTGCAGTCTTTCGAAAAACATTAATATATGAACAGTTGTTCATATGTTCATGCAAGATAAGTGCGATCGTGTTAACCCGGAGAAGATAGAAACCCTGATGCAGAAGGTCCCTGATTCCGAAAATATTACGAGGATGTCTGCAGTCTTTCAGGCGCTTCAATCGGATACCCGCCTGAAAATCCTTTTTTTGCTCAGACAAAAAGAGATGTGCGTCTGTGAACTCGAGCAGGCTCTTGAAGTCACGCAGTCTGCGGTCTCTCACGGGCTTCGGACCCTCAGGCAGCTTGACCTTGTAAGAGTCAGGCGGGAAGGAAAATTTACGGTTTACTACATCGCAGACGAACATGTACGCACACTCATTGAGATGTGCCTTGAACATGTGGAGGAAAAAACATGAGCTTTGAATTCCTCAGCTTCATTCCTTTCCTGCTTTCGGGGATCCTTCTCGCATCCTGGGAAATCTTTGTGGAAGCTGCCCCTTACCTTATTTTCGGCTTCGGCGTTGCAGGTCTCCTCAATGTAATCGTTCCTGACCAGAAAATTGTGGAATACCTTGGAACATCAGCAGGAAAAGTACGTTCCGTTATCAACGCCTCCCTGGCAGGTCTTCCCCTTCCCCTGTGTTCCTGCGGAGTGATCCCCGCAGCCATGTCTATAAGGAAAAGGGGGGCAACCAGAGGCGCAACCCTGTCCTTCCTGATCTCAACTCCCCAGACCGGAGTGGACTCTATTGCAATCACCTACGCTCTCCTTGACCCCCTGATGACTATTTTCCGCCCGATTGCAACCCTTGTAACTGCACTTCTTGCAGGGCTTGCAGACAACCTGCTGATAGGGGAAGAACCCGAAAAAAAAGGAGGCAAAAACCTGGAAAAATCCGGGAAAAAAACAGAAATCCTTGCAGTCTCGACCCTTGTAGGAGTATCGGCAGCCGGAAAAAAATGCAACTCCCATTCCTGCGGCTGCAGCTCACCTGAAGTTCCCGGAATAGGAAAAAAGGAATATCCTGCCCTGAATACGGTGCCTTCAAAAGCCATGCCTCTGGAATTGAAGACCGGATCCGGAAAAGGAGTCCTGCCTCTCACACTTCCCTCAGCAACACCGGCGACTAAAAGCAAAACCTCCTCGTGCGGCTGCGGGCACTGCGAGCAGGAGAAAAATGAATCATTGCCGGATGGGAGAAGCAAAAAATCCGTAAAAGAGCAGTTCCTGGAAGGACTGAAATATTCCTACATAGAACTTCCCGGAGAAATCTCTAAGTGGATGCTGATTGGAATTCTGCTTGCAGGGATAATTTCCTATGCTGTTCCCGAAACCCTGATTCAGGAATACCTGGGAGGAGGGCTCGGGTCAATGCTGGTCATGCTTGTAGTGGGAATTCCACTTTACATCTGCGCTACAGCCTCAACTCCTCTTGCCGCAAGCCTCGTAGCCAAAGGAATGAGCCCTGGCACAGCGTTTGTTTTCCTTCTTGCAGGTCCTGCAACCAATGCGGCAACCATAACCATGGTAGCCCGTTTCCTGGGGAAGCGTTCTGCAGCCCTCTACCTTGGAGTGATCTCCCTGTGTTCCCTTGGGGCAGGAATCTTTCTTGACTGGCTTTACCTTAAGCTGGGAGTAAGTGCGACTGCAACCCTGGGAAGCGCAGGAGAACTGCTTCCAGAAGGCATTAAGATCGGCTTTGCGGCCCTCCTGCTCCCTCTGATGCTATACGGAGTCTTCCGCAGGGGGCAAGAGTGTGGCTGCACTGAATGCCATTGAAAGGAAGAGAGAACAGGAAGAAATCAGATATATAATTATAAAAAACGTTGGATAAATAGCAGGATAATATAAATCCTCGTAAATAGAATAATCAGTATGCAGGAAAATCCCGACTTTGAGGAAAAAAAGGAACCGAAAGAAAGCGATTTCAAGGCTCCGGGGGAACTTGAAACTGGTTATACAGAGAAATCATGGGAAAAACCTGAGAAAACAATGGAAGAAACAGAAGAAGAAGCCAGTATAGAGCCTGTACCCCAGGAAAGAATAGAACCAAAAGAAAGCGATTTCAAGGCTCCGGGGGAACTTGAAACTGGCTATACAGAGAAATCATGGGAAAAACCTGAGAAAACAATGGAAGAAATAAAAGAAGAAGCCAGAACAGAGTCAGGGGAAAGAACCAGCGAAGAAAAGGGGGAGACAAAAGAAGAAAAACGCACGGTTTATAAAATGGAAAAGCGCCTGACAAAAAGTAAGAGTGACCGTATGCTCTTTGGGGTTTGCAGCGGGCTCGGAAAATACTTTGGGATTGACCCGACCTTTGTAAGGCTTGTCTTTGTTCTTCTTGCCCTGATAGACGGGATCGGGATCGTCATATATATTATTCTGGCAATAATCATGCCCTCGGAAGAGAGCGTTCAGATGGTGCCCGAAACCCGAAAGAGCAGTTAACGAAAAGAGCTGGCAGTATCCGGATTATTAAAGAACAAGAAATAGCGTTATGTGAGATTATACCGGGAATTTTCATATCATCAGCGTCCCCGGTAGACTGCTTTTTTATTTAATGTATATTTATTTCAAATTTTATATAAGGTATATTTATTCAAATTTTATTTAATTTATATTTATTCAACTTTCAACCCTGTTTTTGAATTTTTTCGATTTGAAAAGAGATGTTGCACAGGCCTCCGTAAAAAGCTGCAGCTATGCTGAAAGCTCGTTGCCGAAAAAAGACAAAAAGGAATTGAAAACGAGTGGAAATTTCAATAAAAAGTATAAGGACATCAGGAAGAAGGTCGAGGTTTATTTACCAGAAATTAATCAAAAGTAAGCAAGAAGAATAAAGCGGGCTCGAAGGGATTTGAACCCCCGACGTCTGGGTTAGAAGCCCAGCGCTATATCCAGGCTAAGCCACGAGCCCTGGTTGCTTATCCTACTGCGGAGTACGAAATGAGCCTTCTAGGATAAAAACCTTTTGCATGAACATACTAATTGGTGCGATATAAAATCTTAAAATATTTATGTGGAAGCGGAATTGTAATATATATTTAGTATCTACCCGCTTTACTTGGAATGTTTATTAAGAATCTCGGTATGGCAACTCTCTCGGAGTTCTGAGTTTCTTTAAGAGCTTTTCATAGAGCTTACATACTGTAAAAGAGTGAAAAAGTTAAATGGGCTATTGACCTGTAGGTTAAAGACTATACTGGATCGAAAGCCCCAGTTAAGTACCCTACAGATAATAAAAACTGAAAAGGATGATTTGCAAATGAATGAGTTACTGATTTATTTAGACGGGAAATTTGTCCCAAAATCCGAAGCCAAAGTTTCGGTCTATGACCACGGATTCCTTTACGGCGACGGTGTGTTCGAAGGCATAAGGGCATACAACGGGCGTGTCTTCAAGTTAAAGGAACACGTTGACAGGCTTTATGACTCAGCAAAAGCAATCGCAATGGACATCCCCATCACAAGAGAAGAAATGGCCGAGATAATCCTTGAGACCCTCAGGAAAAACAACCTCAAAGATGCTTACATCCGCCCCATCGTCTCAAGAGGAGTCGGAGACCTCGGACTTGACCCCCGCAAATGTGAAAAACCATGTGTCGTTGTTATCGCCCAGGGCTGGGGAGCCATGTACGGCGACCTTTACGAAGTCGGGCTCACAGGAGTCAGCGTCTGTGTCCGTAGAAATGCCCCGGATGCCCTGTCCCCGAACATCAAGTCCCTGAACTATCTCAACAACATCCTCGCAAAGATTGAAGCCAATGAAAAAGGAGGAGATGAAGCCGTCTTCCTTGACCAGAACGGCTTTGTGTGCGAAGGCTCGGGAGACAACATCTTTATCGTCAAAAACAACCAGGTCCTTACCCCCCACACAATAAGCAACTTAAAGGGTATCACAAGAGCCACAGCCATCGAACTCCTGGACGAGATGGGCTACAAAGTCATCGAATCAAATCTCGGCCTTTTTGACCTCTACACAGCAGATGAAATCTTCGTCACCGGAACAGCAGCCGAATCTGCCCCCGTTACCAAACTTGACGGAAGACTCATAGGTACAGGCAAACCAGGACCCCTTACAATGAAAATGGTTGAAGCCTTTGATAAAATAACCAAGAGTACGGGCACACCTATTTATAAATAAAAGAGTCTGCTCAATGAAAGAGCGCGACTCTGAAGACAAAAACAAAAACGGCGGGATTTTTCCCGCCAAACTCTTTTTTAGATCAAATCTTTCTCAGTCAACCTTCTTAGCTGGAATCTATTTCTTTCGACGTTCGAAGTCAATCTTATCAGTCAACCCTGTATACTTTTCTCCTGCAGGCACCAGCCGATTCCAGCTGTAAGAGCGATTACGGATGCAAGAACAGATTGATATGCACCGGGAAATGCTATTAAGGTAAAAAATCCATCTGAAAACCGATAAGATTTCAGGTTTGACTCTTATGAAACGCAAAGAATTTCGGGAACTTGTCTCTGTGGAGGAGGCCCGGAGAATAATAAACAGCCTTCAGGTCCGTCCTGAAAAAGAAAGCTTAGCCCTTGAGAATGCCCACGGAAAAATCCTTGCAGAGGATATTATTACCGAAATTAATGTCCCTCCTTTTCCGAGAGCTGTGATGGACGGTTATGCTGTCAGGGCAGAAGATACGTATGCCTGCAGTGAAACAGAGCCTGTAAAGCTGAGGTTACTTGGAAATATCCCCGCAGGTTCGGATGCAAAATTCACGGTCTCGGCAGGGGAAGCTGTGGAGATTGCGACAGGGGCCCCGATTCCTGAAGGGGCTGATGCTGTGGTTATGGTTGAATATACATCTGAAGAAAACGGGACTGCACTCATCTTCAGACCTGTAACCGGGGGAGAAAATATCATGAAAGCAGGCTCTGATATCCTGAAGGGGGAAAGGGTGCTGCGCAGGGGAAGGAAACTGGGCACAAGAGAAATCGGGGTCCTAGCTTCCATAGGAAAAAAAGAAGTTCCCGTACTCAGGCTGCAGGTAGGGATAATTTCTACTGGAGACGAACTCACCAATCCGGGAGAAACGCTGGCTTCGGGGAAAGTATATGACGCAAACTCTTACACGCTATACGCAGGAGTCCAGGAATGCGGAGCTTCCCCCCTGCTTTACGGGATTGTAAAGGACAATGAGAGTGTGATGGGAAAAGCACTTGAAACTGCGGTTTCGGAGTGTGCCCTTATCCTGACTTCGGGCAGCACATCATCCGGGGCAGGGGATGTGATGTACCGGTTAATAGACGAAGCAGGAGAGACCCTTGCCCACGGGATTAACATAAAACCGGGAAAACCTGTAATCATCGGCGTCATAAAAGATATCCCGATTATCGGGCTTCCCGGAAACCCTACATCTGCTTTAATGATCTTTAATGAATTTGTGGCTCCTCTTCTTAGAAAATCCCTTGGAGCAGAGGCGGAAATCAGAAAAACGGAAGAAGGAATAATGGGTACGGACCTCCGTTCCGAAGGGAGGCAGCAGCTCCTTCCCGTAGGCATGGTAAGGGGACGGGTTTATCCTGCAGACAGGGGTTCAGGTGCCATAACATCGCTTTCCGGAGCAGATGGCTTTATAGAAATCCAGCCAAAGACCGAGTTCATAGAAGCAGGAACTCCGGTAGAAGTAACCCTTTTTGGAGAAGTTGAAAAGCCGGACCTGCTCATAGCAGGCGGGTTCTGCCCCGGACTTGATGTTCTGGAAGACCTTAGCGGACTCAGGTTCAGAACACTTTACAGCGGCTCAAGCGGGGGTTTCAGTGCAATTGCCGCAGGCACGGCAGATATCGCAGGCGTGAATATGCCCTCCAGACATCCGGAAGGACAGAACGGAACCCTGCAAGGTGAAATCCGGTACAACACCCCTACAGTTGAGGCAATGAGTCTTTCAGGAGCTGTGCTTGTTAAAGGGTACAGGCGTGAAGTAGGGCTCCTTGTCAGGCAGGACACCCCGATTTCCGGACTTGAAGACCTGCCAGGAAAACGCCTGATTAACCGGAACAGGGGTTCGGGCACAAGGGCTCTTCTGGAGATGAAAATAGAGGAACTGGCAAAGGAAAGAGGAATAAGCAAAAAAGGGTTTACGGACTCAATACCAGGATACGTTTCCGGAGCGAAATCTGAAGTTGCAGTCTGCGAGGCTGTTCATTCAGGAAAGGCTGATGCCGGAGTGGGCATAAGGAACTGTGCAGAAAGAACCGGCCTGAAATTCGTAAAATTTGCAGAAGAAGAATATGACTTCCTGGTCAGAAAAGAGGTGCTGGACGCCCCTGAAGTAATAAGATTCCTGCAAACCCTTAGCTCCACAGAATTCGCCTCAAAGCTTCCGGCAGGGCTGCAGGTATATGAGAGAACTGGAGAGATCATTCCTTTTGAGTAAAGGCGTTGGTCGCACCCCGCTGCATGGTTGGTATTTTGGTATTAAAGCTACCGGTAAGGCTATTGATTTTGTATAGATCTACTGTACGCAGGCGGGGTCAAGCCTTGCGCGGCGCATGGAAAAAAGAACGTGAGATGCCATTTGTGGTCACTTCGGAATAATACCAACCAGTTAATCAGGAAGCACCAGGGCGTTTGTTATGCATATTTGCCAGAGAGCTTCCCATCAAGAAGGTTTAAGTATTATTATACTTATTGAGAGATATAAATAATACCAATTTCATCATTTCCGGATCAATCAATAAAAATAATTTCATACCAACAAAATAATTCAAGCAGTAAAAATCATTTAGTAGCTTAGTAGCAAGGAAATAAAATAATTCTATCAGTAAAGACCATTCAGTAGCGATAAAAACCATTCCATAGGTATATATATTGCATCCAACTATTCAGAATAAAATATCCAGATAACGGATCTGTTTTAGATCAAAAAAGGATTATAGAGACCGTTTGAATGCGGTTTCATTTTTAAAGTGCTATGAAAATAATTTCTTCAGTCCCGAAGTCGGCAGGTTCCAGATGAGCAGCATACAGGAGCAAATACAGGAAGTAGAAGACGAAATTCGAAAGACCCAGTACAATAAGGCAACTTCTCACCACATAGGCAGGCTGAAAGCCAAGATGGCCCGCATGCGGGATGAAATTGAGAAGAAAGCCTCCTCAAAGAGTGGAGGAGACGGTTACTCGGTCAAGAAGTCGGGAGATGGTACCGTAACTCTCGTGGGCTTCCCATCGGTAGGGAAATCCACTCTTCTGAATAAAGTCACTGGCGCAAAATCAGAGGTAGGAGCATACGAATTCACCACCCTTACCGTCGTGCCGGGAGTGCTTGAGCACAAAGGCGCAACAATCCAGTTCCTTGACGTACCCGGGCTTGTAAAAGGCGCATCTTCAGGGCGCGGACGCGGGAAAGAAGTGATTTCGGTCATAAGAAACTCCGACATGGTTATCTTTTTGCTCGATGTTTTCCAGCCCAAGCACTATGAAGTCCTTATGGACGAACTATACCAGGCAGGAATCCGTGTGGATGAGGTGCCCCCTGACGTTACCATCAAGAGAAAGGACAGGGGTGGAATCGAGATAAACTCAACCATAGACCTTGACCTGGATGAAGAGACCATCAAGGCAGTACTGGATGAATATAAAATCCACAATGCCCATGTCCTGATAAGGGAAAATATCACTGTAGACCAGCTTATCGATGTCGTCCTGGAAAACCGGAGTTATGTCAGCTCCCTGATTGCAGTCAACAAAGTGGACCTTGCCTACCCTCAGCTGATAGAAGAATGCCGGAAAATATACCCGAACTCAATATTTATCTCAGCCCATAAAGGCATTAATATCGAGGAGCTCAAGGACGCTATCTACGACTGCCTGGGCTTTATCCGGGTCTACCTGAAACCTCAGGGAGGGCCAGCAGATATGGAAGAGCCTCTTATAGTAATGAGTGGGACAAACATAGGCCAGATCTGTGACCGCCTGCACCGTGATTTCCGCAGAAAGTTCCGTTATGCCCAGATCTGGGGCCCGTCTGCAAAACACCCCGGACAGAGGGTAGGACTTGAACATGCCATGGAGGATGAAGATATCCTCACGATAATCATCCAGAAGTAAAAGAAAAAGGAAAGCGAAAGGGAAGAATAAAGGAAGAAATCGATCTTTCGCATTCCGTAGTTTTTTGACTGCAGTTTTTTAGAATATAACTTTTTTCCAAATCTAACCTTTTTCTTAACCGATCTTATTGATATTACTTTTTGATTTTAGATACTCTTAAAGAGCCTGTATTGTTTCAGAATTGCTGGAGAAAACATTTCTCTTTCTATCGTTCTTTGAGTCGATAGAACCTTTAGCTTCGACTTCCTCCTCGAATTCCGCAGCACATTCAGCCGGGCTTTTCCTTGGGGATTGTTCAGGGACTTTCTTATGAAGCTCAGCCTTTACATCGGTTCCGATACCATACCTTTTCTTTGCAGCCTCAAGAATTGCTGCCAGCATACCAGAGTAAGAGATATTGGTATAAGCTGCCATTTTTGCAAGGTGCCCATCCCAGCACCAGCCAGGATTCGGATTTACTTCAAGCAATTTTGGCCTGCCTTCGGCGTCAAGCCTCCAGTCAAAGCGAGCATAGTCGCGGCAGCCCAACCTTGAAAAGAGAGCAAGGCAGCACCTCACAATTTCTTTTTCGGTTTTTTCAGGAATTCCTGCAGGCACGGATTTGATATTCCAGTATGGGGAATCAGGAAGCCATTTAGCCTCATACCCGCAAATCTGTGGAAGTTCTTCCGGAACTGCAGAGTAATCTTCTTCCGTGATAGGCAGTACAGTGCACATAGGCGGATTTCCGATTATACCGACACTGATGTCCTTCCCCGGAAGGAACTCCTCCAGCAGGAAAGGCTTATCTGACCCTATTTTTTCTCTCGTCTCCTTCATTATATTGAATATATCTTCCCTGCTGTGGACTATGCTTTTCTGCGTGATCCCGTAACTCGAGTCCCCTGAGTTGGGTTTTACTAGCAGGGGGAAAGAGAGGGAAAGCCTTGAAACATCAGAATCTCCGGTAACAAGAATTCCTTTAGCCACAGGAATCCGCATCTCACGGGCGACTCCCCTTACAAGAGACTTATCATAGCAGAAGGCGAGGCACTGTGGACCTGCGCCTGTATAAGGAATATTGAACTGCTCAAGCAGGGCAGGAACATGGAGTTCTTTTGTGGGGTCGTTGTTAAAACCTTCATCACAGAGGTTGAGTACAAGGTCAATTTTTCCTGCCCTCTTTTTAAGGTCTTCGAGAAGGGTTTCGTGCCTGTCCAGGAAAGTGAATTTCATGTAAGGAATCTCAGCAAGTGCCTTTTTCATCCTATTAACGGTTTCGAAATCATCATCATCAAATACGCAAGCAGGCTTGACCTGATCTTCCTTTCTCGGGTCTCCAAGCACCACTACAACGTTAAGGGGTTTTTTACTTTCAGAGTGAAGAGGGGAAGCCATAGACGGCCAGGCTTTTTCAACCGTTGCTGAAAGCAGGATTCTCTGCTCCATCATTCCTGCATCCTGGGTGCCTGTTGACACAGGGCTGAAGGTTGTATGAAAAGTAGGGCTGCTAAAACCTGATGCTGTAAGCAGCTCAAAAAGGCTTTCCTTATTGTACAGCCTCTCAGCGTAAAACTGATCCGCAATTATTCCTCTGTCATTGCGGCATATAACCTCCCTGCAAATCAAACGGTCGCCATCAGAAGAAAGAGCTCTTTCCCGGCATACGAAGTACTTCCTGTCCAGCCATTCCCATGATCTTGGCTGGAAATTCTTTTTCATATGGTCTCCATCTGCAGCATCAATAAAAACCCTGCCTCCGGGCTTCAGTACTCTGAAAATCTCCTCAAGCACTTTTCGATCATGCAGAGTGGAATCAAAGTATCCGAAGCTGTTTCCAAGGATGGTAACCACAGAGAAAGTATCAGATGGGTAAGGCAGTTTTCTTGCGTCCCCTTCCCTGAACCGGACCTGCAGGTTTTCCTTCAGAGCCCTTGTTCTTGCTTTCCGGATAAGGTACTGAGACCTGTCATAACCTTCGACGTTTGAAAAACCCCTCCTTGACAGTTCCAGGACATGCCTTCCCTGTCCGCAGCAAAGGTCAAGAACCGTGTCTTCAGGAGCGAGTCCGAGGATGGAGACAACAAGATCTGTTTCTTTCCTTGTAACTTCCATATCATCCAGAAGATCGGCATCGGTCTTGAGATAAAGGGAATTAAAAAGAGTCTGCCACCAGTTGGATTGGACATGGGGTTCAAGGTCATCAACAGGTCCGAGGGTTTTCATCTGTACGGTACCTTTAGCGCGTTTGCGCCTGGTATTTGAATCGGTAGTATTCTGGGTCATGATTTGATATCTTCCAGAAAAAAGTGTATGTGCTCTCAGTATATCAAGTTTATCAGAGGGTTGGGTACCCTTTATATACTGTAAGGGTTAACCAGCAAAATTTATTAGAGGATTAATAGGTTTTAAAAGGGCATTTAAAGTTATAACGGATTTTTTAGCGTTATTTAGGGAAATATTATTGCTTAGAAGGGCAAAAGGAAGATAAAGTAAATAATAGCATCTAAAAAGGAAATTAATGCCCCAATTCTGGCGAATTCCATAAAAGAAAACGTTTCACCATCTTTTTCAGCATTCTGAAGGATTATAACATTACTTGCAGCCCCCAGGATAAAAAGATTCCCCGCAATTGTACTTCCAGCAGCAAGCGCCATCAGCTGCCCCTGAGAGACCTCACTTCCCATTGCAGGGAGATAGAGCGCAACAAAGGGAACGTTAGAAATAAGCTGGCTGAGTCCCATGCTGAGGACAAGAATCATAGGAACCGAGCCTAAATGCGGAGACATTCTGCCAAGAAGTTCCTGGCAGGTTCCGGACATCCAGACACTTTCCATAAGCACGAACATTGAAACAAAGAAGATCAGAGTTGTCCAGTCAATATTCTTTACAACTTCAGTTCGCCTTTTACTGAGCAGTATGGGAGAAGCGGAGAGCAGGGCAATCCAGCTCAAACTGAAATCCCGGGCAGGCAGAAACTCCACAAGAAGGATCTTACAGGTGATAAGAGCCAGCAGAAGGAAAAGAGACTTCTTTGAGATTTCTGCAAGTTCGGGGTCGGAAATAACCTCTTCAGAATGAACAAGAGCTGTTTTCCCGAATTCCCGGCTGAAAAAGAGCCTGAGTACTGCGTAAGCAAGTGCAAGGTTTATAAGAGTCGGCAGAGCCAGCGAGCGCAAAAAGGTCACAAATGGGGAATCAAGATTTCCGTCAATTGCGATCAGAAGGTTCTGAGGATTTCCGATGGGGCTCATGACGCTGCCTGTGGTTATTCCGAAAGCCAGGGCAAAGAGCATGAGTTTGGGGGATACCCCGTATTTCCGGGAAAAACGCAGAACAAGCGGAGTGCCCATAATAGCAAGGGTATCATTCATAAGGACTGCAGAGAGAAGCCCTGTAGAAAATATCACGAGCAAGACCAGTTGACCCGTGTTCTTTGCCCTTGAAACTATCCGGCTTCCAAGCCAGGCAAGGTATCCGCTCCTGTTAAGCGCTTCACCCACACAAAAAGCCCCGAAAAGGAAGAGGAGAACATCCATGTTAATTGCCCGGAGAGCCTCTTGAGGTGAAATTTCCCCAAGCAGTAGCACTGAGAGAGCCCCGAGGGTCATAACCTGCCAGATCTGCAGCCTCAAAGACCCAACCTGCCTCAGAGCGGTCAGTAAAAGGACTCCAAGGAGAACGAGTACCGAAAGGTCAGGCGAAGACACAAAAGAGGTTATCAAAGACTCTACCGCCATAAATCCCGCAAGCCTGTCAACATAAGTTTCAAAGTTCTATTAATATAAACTTCGAATGTGATATATTCGCAAGTATAAATTTCCTGCGCTCGTCCATCTACCCCTGAAAAACGGCTCGTGAGAGTACAGCAAGAGTACAGGGATACGAAACGCTTAAAATGGACTGAACAATATTTCAAAATATGACTATATGGTTTCCTTTCTCTGCAACCATTCTCAAGGAGGAGAATGCCTATGTTTCAATCTGCCCTGAAGCGGATGTAATCTGTAAAGGAGGAACTGTTGAAGAAGCCGTTGCAAACCTGAAAAAAGAAGTAGAAAAATTCCTGGGAGAAGAACTGCCTCAGGGCTTTTCAAAAATTGTTTATTACTGAAATTTTACTAAATTTACCAACTTTACGAAACTTTATGAAACAATTAATATTTCCAGAAAGCTTTCCTTGAAACAAAAGCCTGGAAAGAAGTCCTCAAATTCCTGCTTTTACTGCATCCCAGAGTAATTCCATTTTATCAAGCGGGGTGTTAAGAGGGATTTCGCAGCCTGTCGACAGAATGAAACCTTTTTTCGGTGCCGCGGAGAGACAGCTTTTTACTTCATGCCCGATCTCGGCGCAGGAACCGGTGAGAGGAGCGTCCGGGATAATGTTTCCCATAAGGCAGATGCCTGCATCCGAGAATTCCTTAAATTCCTTGAAGCAGTGCCTCGGACCGCATCCGATGTTTTTGTGGTTATGGAGCTTTTTACATTCAACCCCATACTTTTTTCCGAGCAGCCTGACATCCCCGAAGGCAAAGTTAAGGGCATGGGGTTCAAGTTTCATTTCCAGGTCATAGAAGGCATGAGCTGCGCAGTTATGGGAGATTACATAGCCTCCTCCGGCTTTGATATGGTCATAGAGTTTCTTCGTATATGGCAGCATGAATTCTTCAGCCATTTGCGGGCTGAAAAGGTCTCCCGTGTTCTCCCCGTTTTCGACAAAAATACCGTCAGCTCCGGCTTCAAGCAGGGCATCGGCAAAAAGGATGCAGCTTTCCGTGAGTTTTTCCAGCAGGGCGTGGAAACTGTCCCTGTCCTTCAGCATGTCAATGCAGAGCCTGCTCCCTCCCATGACCTGAGATGCGAGCATCAGAGGAGACATAGTTGCCCCTGTGATAAATGCTTCATCCCCGATTTCCTTCTTGAGAATCTCAACCGATCCGGCAATGGTCTTCACTCTCCCGGACTTCTCGATGTCATCGGGGTTTATCAGTTCATGCTCAGCCGCGGATTTGAGTACATATTTTGCAACTGTAGGATAGGCATTTTCCTTTATGTTTACCTTTGTCCCGAGTGCCTCGGCTTCCACCAGAAGGCAGCCCCAGGGGGACATTACATTATCCTGGTGATACATCTCCCGCGCAAGGATCTGTGCCCTTGCAATTCCCTCTGCAGAACCGTAGGCGTCCTTGAGGCTTGTGCCCATCCGTTCCAGTACCGCATGTCCTGCTCCGAACCACAGGTAGCCGTATGGGACACGGTCAACATAGTTTCCTTCTAGTGCGTTAATAAAACGCTCCCTTGAGGTCATTTCCGCTTCCATATAGGACCTCCTTTTTTAAGCTTCCATATATCAGTATAAAAGTAGTTTTATAAATACCAGGGAGTTTGAACTGAAGATTAATGTCTTTTTTCGCACTGATCACATCATATATTCAAACCTGCATGAACATGAAAGCTTTCAGATTTCAAAACAGGAATAAAATAAGTCACAGCCTTTATTAAAAAATTCCAGGGCCTTCAGCTAAAATCGCGCCTTAACCAGAGAAAAAATAAGCAGATGCGAAATATTTAACATAGGCACTGAGGTATTACGAACCATGACAGAAATGTTTACATTTTCGGCAGTAGTGCAAAAGGAGAACGAGCGGTACGTATCCTCATGCCTGGAACTGGCCATATCAAGCCAGGGAAAAACGATTGAAGAAGCTGTTTCGAACCTGAAAGAAGCGGTAGAACTTCATATAGAAAAAGAGGACATCACCCTTCCGATCAAGCGCCCGTTTGTGACAACTTTTAAAGTAACAGGGAAAAGACCTGGAGAGAAAAAAGCGCAGTGAAGAAAACGTTGTGAGAAGAAGCTCAGAGGCACGATTATCCTTTTTTACCGTGTCCCCCAACACAGCAGCCCTGAAGATATGCTCCCCCAAGCATATTGATCCAGAGCAGGATCAATGGCCCCCAAGCATTTCTTATTGTATATACCCTACTCACTTCCCAACTCCACAAATATAACATTATATCATTGACTATTTTAAATTAATTACCCAAAATTTTGTTCTTAAACAAAAATTAATTTAACGTTAAAAAATTCAAAGCAATATAAGGATTTAAGTGTAAAAGCTCAACTGCCAACTGCCAAAAAGATAACTGTGGTCTGCAGGCGCCTGTTACTTAAACTACCAACCTGGAAGGCATTTCGGTGCCAGGTCTTTTACCCTTTTGACCTGTAAAAAATATATTTTATGAATGTAAGTCTCAAAAGCCATATTCAAAAAAATGGATAGAAATCGGAAAAATAGAGAAGGAAATAGAGAAGAAAATAGAGAAAGAAATAGAGAAAGAAATAGAGAAGGAAATAGAGAAGGAAATAGAGAAAGAAATAGAGAAAGAAAAAAATAAAACAGAAGAGAAAAGATGGAGTAAGGAAAAACAGTATAAGAGAAGCCCAGAGGCACTACATCCGTTCGCCGTGTCCCCCAACATAGCCTCTCCGAATATCATATGCTCCCCCAAGCATATTAATTCGAAGAAAGGATCAGCGACCCCCGGGCTAGTCTTCAGGTGGTAGAATATGTCGGTAGATTAACCAATCTCACTTCCCAACTCCAGTATATACTAATGGCGTAAATTATTTTAAATTAATTATATCAAAAATTGTTCTGTAACAAATTATATTGTTACGCTAAAAGTTTCAAAACCAGCATAAATTTTGTGCCAATTCTAATTTTTAACCAGAAAGATTCAGCAAGAGTGCTCATAGAAGAGCAAAAGAATATTGAGAATACAGCAAAAACAGATCGAAATCGATCAAAAATTAATATAAACAAATTCAAAAGCACTCAAAACAAATAGATACTGAAAGAAGAAGACGCCCGGTGTCACCCTCATCCCTTACTGTGTCCCCCAACACAGTAGCTCTGAAAATATGTTCCCATCAACAACTGCCAGAGCAGGAACTTGTAACTCCGGGCGATTCTTAAACAATCCGCTAATAATTCTATTCGGTCATCCCTATCTCTTCCAGCTCCATTATATAGTAATAATGTAAATTACTTTAAATTAATTATACAAAAAATTCATTTCAAACAAAAAATATTATCATGTAAAAAGTTTCAAAGCCGGCATACGAATTTTTATATAAATGAATATTTGACCTGAAAATACCGCAAAAAAGTCCCAATAAGGCACAAAAATTAAGTACATGAATTAAGCTATAAGTAAAAGCTTACATGCGCAGTCCTGTAGGGTAGTGGTCAATCCTTCGGGCCTTTGGAGCCCGGGACAGCGGTTCAAATCCGCTCAGGACTATTAAAATATTCATCTGGTCTTAAGTCAAAAGATGTATCATAAGAAAGAATTTATTTTCGTGTTTCAGCCAGTTCCGTTCGAATTTTTCTTCTTAGCACCTTTTCAGCCATCCAGCCGATAGCGTTGTAAACAGGATTAACCGGTACATTCACGTAATATTTTGCTTCCGGACTAAGCCAACCTTTTTCTTTCCAGTATGTATAATCAACAGGGGAACTCTGGTCAGGTTCACCAAAACTTGCTTTCTGGGCACGAAAAATGAATATATCCCGGAGGCCTGGAGGGTGCCGCTCTTTCTGAAGGGAATTATAAAAAATAGATGCAGCTTTCTCAAGTTTCCGGTTATTCTCCTGTTCCTTCTTTTTGGAAACTGGTCCTGGAGGAGTTACTATGCCAGCACGGGAAGAGACCTCAAAACCCCATACCCCAGCTACCAGTTTCAGGTAATCGAGAACCTCCTTAAGACCCAGTGCTCCGGCAGTGGAGAGAAGAAGGGCTTTTTTATCGAAAAAACGCGGGCGATGAAAAATATAAGAGAAACGATCGATGAAGGTTTTCATGAGTGCGGAAACATTCATACCATATACAGGCGTAGCAAAGATTACCCCATCGGCAGCATGCATTTTCTGCTCAATAATTGGGGCATCGTCTTTGCATGGACAATGATTCTCTCCCTCTGTAAAACAGACAAAGCAGCCACGACATTGAGATAAATTTGCATCTTTGAGCATCAGATACTCGAACTCAACACTACCCATTAACTGCATGAACTCTTCTATTTTTCTTGCCGCCCGATAAGTATTACCTTTTCGCGGACTTCCCATGATAACCAGAATTTTCATGACTTGAATATATTCATCAGCGTAGTATAAAAATAGTTAGATAAAAATATTCAACCTCAAGAATATCTACGAAACGAGTCCAAGCATATCCTTATTGATTCAGCTGAGAGCCATCGTACACAGGGTATTTTAACTGATCTCTTCACAGAGATCAACATTAATCGTAATTGTTCGGAGGTCATAACTAATACAGGGATTTCATAATTAATACAGGAATATCTATGTGTTTGATATCCGGTAAAAACAAAGAACGACTATATATTCTCTGAAAATATAGTATAAAAGGCCGGATACTGATTTTCAGCACGATATTTTTCCGGTTGAAATATTTCTACCTTTAGTTATAAAATGTCAGAATCTTTCCTGGGGGTGAAAGAATTACTTCTGTGATATCTGAAGATGCAGGACCTGAAGAACTTGAGTCAATAGCAGTGGCAGTACACTCCCTTATAGGGCTTCCTACAACCATTCGCAGCCTCAAGCAAAGGGGGCTTCGCCTGGAAAAAGGGGAAATAATTGACAGGGACTATACAGGACCTGTACTCGAAGAGGTGCTCAGGACCGGAAAAACCATAAGGGGAGTTCCGAAGGAGGGCACTTACCTGGGCAGAAGCGTGGCTGTTTGCCCGATCTTCTCGGCAGATGGGGAGGTAATTGCAGCAATAGGAATTGTGGACCTATTATCTGCCCTTAAGATGCAGGAAATAATCCGGACCGTAGTAAACAATAGCCCTGCAGTTGTTTTCCTGTGGAGAAAGGAAGAAAAATGGCCATCCGAATTTGTGTCGGAAAACGTCGTCCAGTTTGGGTACACGGTGGAGGACTTTATTTCCGGCAATATCCTTTATGGGGACATCATCCACCCTGAGGACCAGAAAAAAGTTGAAGAGATGTTTGAACAGCGTATCCGAAAAGGTGAAGTTGACTTCAATGCGGAGTACAGAATATTCACAAAAGCCGGAGACCTGCGCTGGGTCAACGAAAGAACATTTATCCAGCGGAATGAAGACGGAGAGATAACCCACTTGCAAGGGCTTGTCCTCGATATAACCGAACGGAAAGAGAATGAAGAAGCCCTCAGGAAATCTTTTGAAATGCAGAAGCTGTTGAGAACCATAATCAACAACAGCCAGGCAGTGGCATATTTATGGGAAAACAAAGAAAACCTGCCGACAGAATACGTTTCAGAAAACGTGACCCAATTCGGTTACGCTGTAGAAGATTTCACATCAGGGAAAGTGGCTTACGGGAGTATAATTCACAGGGATGACATTGGCACGGTTATTGAAACCCTTAAACGCAACATCGCAGAAGGCCGGGATTCTTTCGATATTGAATACAGGATTTTTACAGGAGACGGAAAAATGCTCTGGGTAGATGAGAAAACCTTTATCCAGAGGGACAAAGAAGGCAAAGCAACACATCTTCAGGGCCTTGTTGTAGATATTACCGAACGAAAAGAAGCCCAGAAAATGCTTGAAATCCAGCGGGAACTGGGAATGAACCTTAATACTACCTGGAATCTCCATACCATTCTTGACCTGGTACTTGATGCCTGCCTGCAGATAAACGGACTGGATGCCGGGGGCGTATATATTAAGGACGAACTTATGGACCAGATAAATCTTGTTGCATCCAGGGGAATTTCACCCGAATTCAAAGAAAAGGTTTCAAGATATAAGGCAGAATCAAATGAGGCAAAACAGATCTGGATCGAAAAGCCCATTTACTCGCTGGATTTTTACTCCGAAAATATGGCTGAAGCGGTAAGGGAAGAAGGAATTACAGCAGTCGCGATAATTCCTCTTAAGTATAGTAACGAAATCGTAGGCAGCTTGAATTTTGCCTCCCATACTCTGGATAAGATTCCCTGGAGTATCCGTAACTTCCTTGAAAGCATCGCTCTCCAAGCGGTAAACCATATCGCTCCGGTCTGTATCCAGGCGGACCTATCATAAACCGCTCTCAAACTAAGGTCCACTGGTTTTCTCCTTTATTTCTCGAATCTTAAGAAATCTTATCTTACCCGGGGGATTTGAACTACAGAAGGGATTTGAACTACAGAAGAGACTTGTTACAGGAATTAAAACATCATTTTTTCTTCAGGAGATACCTTAAATCTCCTGAACTACAAAAAGTCACATCGATTTTATATTATCGGCATCTACCGCAAAACTAGAAAAGCCTTTTAAAGTGGCCCATAAGACCATATCTGCTATTAATAATTTATTTCTGGGACAGTTTGTACGTCTGCCCTTTATGCCCTTCATATTACAGTATGGCCTTATGGACCATTTGTAAATATATACGCAATATTATAAATTGATAGCGATAGAACTATTGATTATTTAACCAGTCTTCTTTTTTACAAATCAAATAACATCATGTCCACGGCAATGATCTCTACAAGCTATGGCTTGACCAGTTGCTCTAAAAACAACTATAGTGAAGTGGCAAAAACAGGTTGAACATGCTTGTTCAATGAAAAGTAGGATATAAAAAAGACCGTTGAGTAAAAAAAGTCAGTTAGGTGGTTCACAAGGTTTATCCTGCATCATGAAGTAGAATATTACCGGATCAGTTTTGAGGCTGTCCTGCTTTTACTCCATTTACAGTCTCCTGTGTCATGAAGTATATTACTGGATCAGTTTTGAGGCTGTCCTGAATTTGCTCCATTCTACAGTAATCCCTCATGAACCAATCATATATATGTAAGTGATATTATAAAATACTGGCGATAGAAGTTGTGTTTATTTACGCAGTCCCTATATTTACGAATCAATCGCCCTTGTATACCTGAGACAAGGTAACTTAATCTGCCTCAAATCCCGGATATAAATCAACGGATATCGTGTTTTCTTTCCTTCACCGTCCCCCTGCTCGAATATTTTTCAGGATTTCCTTTACCCCAGGCCTTTTTCCGTACATGAGCAGGTAAACCCTGAACAACCGGCTCGAAATCAAGATTACTACATGAATTGAAAAAAAAAGGATAAAGAAACTCGCTGCGATCTGGTAGAAAGGAACTTCCGAAGCCCCAATCCTTGCAAGCATGGATGCAGGAGAGGTGAAAGGAAATAGGGAAAGAAAAACTGCAAGCGGGCTGTCGGGGCTTGTAAGGATCACCTGCATGAATATAAGAGGAAATGCAGCTACAAATGTGAAAATTCCTGCTACCTGCTGGCTCTCCTGAAGAGAACCGGTTACTGCCCCGACTCCTGCCATCATGCTGGCAAAGAAGAGAAAGCCGAGCAGGAAATAGATAAGGGCAATAAAAAGGAGCATTGGCTCGAGATCTACCGGAAGGGCATAGCCACCTCCCAGAAAGATTACTGAGAGCCACACGACAATCTGCAGGAGGCCGACTGCTCCAAGCCCCACTACTTTGCCAGTAAGAAGCTCAGAAGGGGTTACGGAAGAAAGAAGAACCTCCATAATTCTGTTTTCCTTTTCTTCAGCAACCCCACGAAGAAGATAGCCTGATGCCGAAAAAATACTGAAAAAGAGGAGAAAGGCCATAAGAAAAGGCAGACCAACGCTGGCAAGGATCTCGGCTATGCCCTGCTCTGAAGATTCTCCATTATCCCCTATATTATACATATTAAGGTTAATCGGATCTTTGACTCGCTCGAGCACGGGTTCATCCACCCGGTCTTTCAGGAGAGAATTGATCGCGATATTTGAAAGTTCAGACGAGAGTTCAGCCCCCGGAACTGACATTCCCTTTTCGGAGGCATAAAGTTCGATCACACCGGTCTCAAGGAAATCTGCAGGGACTATAAGATAGGAAGAAATCTGCCCTGACTGCAGGGCTTCCCTGGCTTCAGAGCCCTCTTCGTACCTTACAAACTCTATAGTTGAGGGCTTTGCTCCCAGCGGCCCCATAGAGAAACCTTCATGGGTTAATGATTCCGGAAAATCGAAGGAACCGGTCATGTCAATATAGCCTACCCTCTGATCTTCGGCAAGAGTGGTGCCGGCAAGCAGAGAGGGAATAATAGCGATTCCGGCAAGGAGAAGAGGAAAAGCAAAGGTCATGAAGAGAAACTCTTTACGCCTTACGGTTTTCAGGAACTCATGCCTGGCAACAATAAAGGTTTTTCCGGAAAAATTACTCACCAGAAGCACTCTCCACAGTCTCAATAAAAATCTCGTTCAGGGAAGGAAAAGCCTGCTCAAACCGCAGGATATCAGCTCTCCGTACAAGCTCCTGAAGAACTGCCTGTGCGCTTATGCCTTCCTCAGGAAAGATCTCAACTGACCCGTCATGCTCTGTAATTTTTCTGATGCCTGGAATTTCTGGAATAATGCTCAAACTCCTTTTTTCAGCGAACTCCACAAGCAGAGAGTTCTTCCCGTGCTCCTTTCGTATCCCTGCAACGGTGCCGTAAAGCACTCGCTCACCTTTATTCAGCATAAGGATCCTGTCGCAGAGCTTCTGCGCCTGTTCCATCATATGCGTGGAGAGGATAACAGTCCTGCCCGCATTCCTGTACCCGATAATTTTGTCTTTGATAGCTTTCGTGCTCACGGGATCAAGCCCTGAGAAAGGCTCGTCAAGAATGACAAGTTCGGGTTCATGAATGACAGCAGAAAGGAACTGAATTTTTTGCTGCATTCCTTTTGAAAGCTCTTCTACCCTTTTCCCCCTGTGTTCGTACAGGTCCAGGGATTTCAGAAGAGACTCTGCATTCGCCTGTGCCTCTTTCTTAGGGATGTTTTTAAGCTGTGCGAGATAGACAAGCATATCCAGAAGCTTTGTTTTCCTGTACAGCCCCCTTTCTTCAGGAAGGTAGCCGATCCTATCTTTTGCAGCAGGACCCAGAAAACCCCCAAAGACCCGGATTTCTCCCGAATCCGGTTTTATAATATCAAGAAGCAGCCTTAAAAGGGTGGTTTTTCCAGCCCCGTTTGGTCCCAGCAGCCCGAAGATCTCACCCTGTTCGACTGAAAAAGAGATGTCTCTGATAACATTTTTTTCTGCGAAAGACTTTGATACGCCTTCAAATTCCAGAGTATGCATCCAGATTAAATATATTCCAATATAGAATAACTTTATTGGATGTTTAATTTGGGGGAATAGGTGACAATATGCTACCCAGACTGGTCATACACAACACCATAAGTCTCGACGGCTCAACTACCGGCTTTACGGCAAACCTTGATGTTCACTATGGAATCCTGGGCAATTACGAGCCTGATGCCATGATAGTCGGCTCAAACACCGCAAAGGCGGGAACACAATTTTTTTGCGAAAAAGTCCCTCCGGAAGATGAATTGGACTTCAAGAAACCTGAAATTCAGCCTAACGACACCCGGGCATACTGGATGATCGCTGATTCCCGGGGAATTCTTGAAGGGCTGATGCACGTTTTCAGGCGTTCCGAGTACAGTAAAGATGTGATCGTCCTTGTATCGGAGAAAACTCCTGAGCCTTACATCAATTACCTAAAGGAAAGGAACTACGACTTTATCCGGGCAGGAGCAGAACGCGTGGATGTCAAGCAAGCACTTGAAATTGCAAATGAACGGTATGGTTTTAAGCTTGTAGTCTCGGACAGCGGAGGAATACTGAACAGCATTCTGCTCGAACAGGGGCTCGTTGAGGAAATCAGCCTGGTCTTGACTCCGGAGATTGTGGGAAAACCCGGGACAAATCTTTTCAGAGGCATTGAGAAAAGCGGGATTCAACTCGAACTTGTAAGAAATGAAATTGTGGAAAAGAAGTATGTGCATCTGGTGTACAGGGTTTTAAAAGAATAAAAGGGATAAGAAAAGAATTGGAAAAAAATTAGAAAAGAATTAGAAAAGAATTAGAAAAGAATAAGAAAGGAATAAGAAAGGAATAAGAAAAGAATAAGAAAAGAATAAGAAAAGAATAAGAAAAAAATAAGAAAGGAATAAGAACCAACATCATTACCACTGAAAGGTTACTGAAAGAAACAGATTTGAGAGTAGTCATACCAATCCATGCGTCCACGGATTAAAAATTAGTCTATTGAAACTGCTTTGCGCCTTTCTATATTCTGTACTTTTTTGTAGGCAACGGACGATAGTTTTGACTATGTTGCAGATACGGCAATAATGTGCTGTACTTTGGGATGTTTTTGACATATGAAATATCCAGGTAGAGTTTTGAACTTAAAAGTAATTCTGTTGAGAGCGGAATAGGCTGCGTAAGATTATTATAGTTCTGATTATTCCAATCCTCCTGTGATAAGAGTTAGATATCAGGAATTCCCTCTTGAGATACAAAAAAATAAATTATTTTATTGTGTTAAAGCCCCTGATTCTTTCCCTGTAGCGAAAATATATGTCATGAATAATAATTATTAATCAGTTCAATAAACTTTATAATGTAAATCTATATAATATTAGGAAGTATTAGGCAGAAACGTTTCCGGGGAGAGTAAACCCGGATGAAATTTACGGTGGAATCTCAATACGAATTACAAAACTAACCCTATCATCTCATATACAGAGGATAGTTTCGAAAGTCTTGCTTTAAGCGGGATGGGATCTGGAAAGCCAGAACTCTCTACCCGGACTGATAAACTGTTTTCAGCTTTTCTTATAGCTGCCGAATCTCGGTTTGAGGAGTGAATACATTGCTCGAAGCCTTAGTGTACGGTGCAATTGCCGCCCTTATATCCGGAACTGTCCTCCCTCTCCTGTACCGCAGTAAAAACACAAGAAAGACTTCTTTTGGCCTTTCTCTGATCTCATCAATCCTGCTTCTGGGTTTTGCAGGCGCGATCCTCTACACTGGAAAAGAGCCTGTATTTCCAGCCATTAGATATCTTCCGGGCCTGGATTTTACCCTTGCTGCAGACCGGCTCTCAGCCGGATTTATCCTGCTAATTGCAGCAGTCGTGCCCGGTGTTTCAATATATTCGGTAGAATATGTAGAACACGCTAAAAGCGAAGCCGGAAAAAACCTGCAGGCAGCCCTTACAAATCTCTTCATCCTTGCCATGCTTATGGTTGTACTTGCAGGCAATATGGTCATCTTCCTTATTTTCTGGGAAATAATGTCCCTTTCATCTCTCCTGCTTGTGCTTCACGACTATTCCTCTGAGGAAAATAAAAAAGCAGGCTTTTTCTACTTCGTGATGACCAACATCAGCACGGCGTTTCTTTTCGTGGGCTTCATAAGCCTCTTCAAGTTGACAGGCTCGGCCGAGTTCGGACCGCTTGAATACTCTGCAAGCGAGCTGGCTCTCCCCTTCCTCTCCCTTTTTATTGGTTTCGGGGTCAAGGCAGGACTTGTTCCTTTCCACAAATGGCTTCCCTATGCTCACCCTGCAGCCCCATCAAGTGTCTCGGCACTGATGTCCGGAGTCATGCTGAAGGTTGCAGTCTATGGCTTCCTGCGTTTCCTGCTCTCTGTCTTCACACCTGAACTCTGGTGGGGAGTACTCATCCTTACAGTAGGCAGCCTTTCAGCCCTCTTTGGGGTAATTTATGCCCTTAAGGAAAACGACATAAAAAGGCTCCTTGCCTACAGCAGCATTGAAAACATAGGGATCATTTTCACGGGAATAGGGCTGTATGTTATATTCAAAGTTGAAGGGCTTGAATCCCTCGCCCTGTTAAGCCTTGCAGGAGCCTGCTTCCATGCCTTTAACCATGCTCTCTTCAAAAGCCTGCTCTTCCTCTGTGCAGGCTCGATAGTCCATGCTACAGGAACAAGGAATATCGAAGCCTTCGGAGGCCTTGTAAAAACGATGCCTGTAACCTCAGCCCTTTTCATGATAGGTTCAGTCTCGATTGCAGCCCTGCCCCCAACAAACGGTTTTGCTGGTGAACTCCTGCTCTACCAGGCTTTCTTCCAGTCGTTTGCCGTAACTGACCCCCTTCTCACCGTATTTCTGATAACTGCTCTCTCAAGCTTTGCCCTTACCGGAGCGCTGGCAGCTGCTCTTTTCGTAAAACTTTTCGGGATCACCTGTCTTGCCATGCCGCGTTCGGAAAAGAGCCGCCTTGCTGTAGAAGTCCAGAAACCCATGCTGATAGGATCCGCAGTGCCGGCAGCTCTCTGCATACTTGCAGGGCTTTTCTCAAAGCAGCTCCTTTCTCTTGCAGGCTGGGAGATTGAGTTCCCGGACCTGCTTTTGCTGGGGATTCTGCTTGGGTTAATATACGCAGCCCTTTTCCTGATAATCCGTTCAAAAGAAACGAGCCCTGCCAGGATTAGCGAAACCTGGGGATGCGGAAGTCCGACCCTTGCCCCTTACATGGAATACAGCTCTGCAGGCTTTTCCGAGCCTCTTGTAATGATCTTCAAAAACATTTACAGGACAAAGATTGTGCACAAAGCTGAGTACCTCGACAAACAGGAAAGCCTCTTTAAAAACGGGAACGTGGAAATCCGCCTTCTTCGCTTCTTTGAAGAGTACCTTTACATCCCTCCTGCGCAGGCAATCGAGAGTTTTTCAAAATATGTTTCAAGCCTGCAGAACGGAAAACTTGACAGTTACGTCCTTTACGCCTTTCTGGCAGTAATTGCATTGATTATAGCAACCGGAGGCCTTGTATGAACACGTCGTTCCTGCTCTTTGCCCTCTTAAATCCGCTTTTTGCCCTGCTGGCAGCCCCTCTATACATGGCTCTGATCCGGAAGGTAAAGGCATACGCCCAGGGAAGAAAGGGCCCGAGGCTTTTTCAGGTTTATTACGATTTAAGAAAACTCATGCAAAAGGAAGCGGTCTATTCCCCTACCTCCTCCTGGGTCATGCGGTTTACCCCATACCTCAACCTTTCGACTCTGCTAGTTTGTTCCCTTTTCGTACCTCTGGTCTTTGTACCGGAACCTGCAGGAGGGCTGGGGAATATCATTGTCTTCCTGTACCTTCTTGCACTTGAAAGGTTCTTTACTGCCCTTGGCGGACTTGACGCAGGAAGTGCTTTCGGAGGCATGGGCAGTTCAAGGTCAATGAGCCTTGCAGCCGTGATCGAACCAACGATGGTAGTTGCTTTTGCAGCTCTGGCTTTTGTTCTGAAAAGCCTCAATCTGCACCATATGTTCGCACTTACTGCAGGCACGGTCCTTCCCATTAGCCCGACCCTTGTCCTGGTCTCAATCTCGCTCTTCATTATCCTGATCGTGGAGACCGGAAGGCTCCCTGTGGATAACCCGGCAACTCACCTTGAACTTACCATGATTAATGAGGCAATGATCCTTGAACAGACAGGAAAAAATCTTGCCCTGCTTGAACTTGCCCATGCTCTTAAACAGTTCCTGCTTATGGGGATATTGATTAACACAATTCTTCCAGTAGGGCTCAGTACTGAGATAGATGCCGGAAAAATTGCGGTCTCGGCCCTTCTCTTCCTCCTGAAAGCAGGACTGCTTGCAATAATAATCGGGCTCTTTGAATCAGCCCTTGCAAAGATGAGGCTCTTCAGGCTTCCTGCATTTTACGTGATGGCATTTTTCTTTTCAGCCCTTACCATCCTTATCGAGGTGTTTGCATGATTGACCCGCTCTTCCTTGAAGGCATAATAAAGGTCCTTTTCGTCTTTGTCCTTATCAGTGCAGGGCTGATCATCTCAACCCGCAACCTGAGTTCAGTCCTTACCACATACACAATCCAATCTTTCCTGCTAGCTGCAGTCTCATTTCTCCTCTACATGATAGACGGGAAAGGTCAGCTTCTGCTGCTGGCAGGCCTGACCCTGGCAAGCAAGGTAATTCTGATTCCTTACTTCATCTCCAGAATAGAAGAGAAAATCAAAATCGGAAGAGACCTTCACTTTGCGTATCTGGAGCCTACTCCCTCTCTTCTGCTGAGCATAGGCCTTATCCTCCTCTCCTATACGTTCCTTTCAAGGGTCTTCGAAGGACTGCCCCTCTCGAGGCTCTTCTTCTTCGGGGCTGTGATAGGCCTTTCCCTGACCCTGATGGGCATGCTTGTGATGTTCAGCAGAAAAAAGGTAATCACAAAAGCGCTTGGCTACCTAAGCATGGAAAATGGGGTCCTGATGTTCGGGCTTTTTGTTACGGAGCTTCCCTTTATCATCGAAGTCCTGATTATAATCGACCTTATTATCCTGGTCATGCTGACCACTATTCTGGCTGTGGGGATGGACTCGAGCATTGAAGAATACAGGCAGAAATTCCGAAAACTGCAGATCTGGACAGGAGTGGAATCCCTGTGATCCGGTATTACCTGTTAGTAATGGGGATATTCCTGGCACTTGGTCTTATTCCAAAGTCCCACCGGCTCATGAATGCGCTTGCCGCAGGAAACGGCCTGCTGCACCTTGTCATGAGCTGCACAGCTCTGCTCATGCTTGACCTGCCAGGAAGGCTCGGAGAATCTCTCTATCTTGACCACCTTAACCTTTATGTGGAACTAATAACGGCCCTGGGATTTTCCGCAGCAGCCTTCTATGCCAGAGGGTATACTGACAGCCTTATGGAAGCGGGAGAACTTGACCCTAAAAACCTGAAGACCTTCTACCTTGCCTTCAATCTCCTGCTTGTTACATCCACTGTTGCGCTCTTTTCGGATAACCTGGCGCTTTTCTGGATCTTTGCAGAACTCACAACTGTCTGCGCTGCCATGCTTGTTGCAATTCTGTCAGCAAGGGAGAATATCGATGCAGCCTTAAAGTACGTCTTCATAGTCTCCGGAGCCATGCTCTTTGCTTTCCTCGGGCTGGTTTTCCTCTTCACCCTCTCGGAACAGACCCTCGGAGAGGGCACCCTCAACTGGACAGTACTGGCACTTCATGCCTCTGAGTTTTCCCCTGCCCTTCTCCTTGCAAGCTTTACATTCACGTTCATAGGCTTCGGGGCAAAAGCAGGGGTAGCTCCTTTCCACACCTGGCTCCCGGACGCCTATGCAAGGGCACCTTCGGTAAGTGCAATTCTGTCAGGTTTAATGCAGAATCTGGGAATCTACGGAATTATCAGGATGTATGCCCTGCTTAGAGAGAGCAGTGCCGCCCCACAGGCGTCTTCTATCCTGATTGCAGCAGGGGTTTTCTCAATTGCTCTCGCTTCATTCAGCATGTTCCAGCAGAGGAATTTAAAGAGGCTGATAGCCTTCTCAAGTGTCGAGCATATGGGCCTTCTCCTCATAGGAATAGGGATCGGGACGCCTATTGCCCTTTTCTGGACTCTTTATTACATGCTCGTCCATATCCTGGTAAAGGAAACTCTGCTGTTTTCCGCAGGCATTCTGCACAGGCAATACAGAAGCAATATGCGTGAAAATATGAAGGATGTCTTCAAACTCCAGCCCATGGCAGCCTGGTGCCTGATCCTTGGGAGCATTGCAATAGTAGGAATGCCGCCTTTTCCCCTCTTCCCGGCAAAATTTTTCATCCTGCTGGAAAGTGCGGCAGTTTCTCCCTACATGACCCTTGCAGTGCTGCTCATGCTCATCCTTGCAGCTGCATCCTTTGCAAACTTCCTGTTGAAAGCCTTCTCAAAGGTGACTGTAGAAGAAGAAAACGAAAAAGAGGAGCACCGGCACATACCCAGGACTCCTGCGGGAACAGGAGGAAACGCAAAGGAACTCTCCACAGGAAAAGCAGTATATGAGAAAAGCAGGCTTCCGGGTCAATATATGGTAAAGAATGGAATGAAGGTCCCAACGATCTTCATGCTGGCTCTTGCCCTTGCCCTTGGCTTTTATTTCCCTGATTCACTAAGGGATCTGCTTGATGCGATAATTCTTGAACTCGGGTATGTTTAAGGGGCGGTAAATATGGATATCAAAATGAATAAAGATACAGCGGAATTGCTTTCAATAATTTCGGGCATTGTAGAAGAAGAGCCCGAACTGCTCAATGCCCGTGAAAACGAAATATACCTGAGGCTTTCGGAAACCGGGTTTGAAGATGCAGCTCTTGCGCTTGCGGAAAGGAAGTTCAGCCTTATCGGGCTTTTTTGCGCAGAAGCCTTTGAAAAAAAGGGCGGCTTTACCCTCTTTTATGTTTTCAAACAGGCAGGAAGGGCACCTGCCCTTGTACTTGTCCGGGAGGCAGAAAAAGAAAAAAAGGTTCCCTCGGTTGCAGGAACCTTCCCCTCAGCTTCCTGGTTTGAGCGGGAAATAAGAGATGGTTTCGGGCTGGACTTTGCCGGTGCCCTTGATACCAGAAGGCTTTTCCTGCACGAGTGCTACCCTGAAGACTTCCACCCTCTGCTAAAAACCTTCAAAAACGGGCCAATCCGCCCCTCTGAATTCCCCCGAAAAGAGTACAGGTTCAGGCAGGTTAAAGGCGAAGGTGTATACCAGATCCCTGTCGGGCCTGTGCATGCCGGAATAATCGAGCCGGGGCATTTCAGGTTCAGCGTGATAGGAGAGCCTATATTCAGCCTGGAAATCCGGCTTTTTTACAAGCACAGGGGAATAGAGAAACTGGCTGAAGGAAAAAGCCCCTCAGAATGCGTCGCTCTTGCCGAAGCAGTGAGCGGGGACGAAAGTATGGCAAATGCAACAGGGTTCTGTATGGCAGTAGAGCAGGTCTGCGGAATAAAAGTACCTGAAAGGGCAGAACGCCTGCGGGCAATAATGCTTGAGCTCGAACGCGTTTATTCCCTGCTCGGAGACCTTGCTGGAATGGCTGTAGATGTAGGCTTTTCTCTTGTGGCAAGCCCCTTTTTAATACTGAGGGAAGAGGCATTCAGGCAGAACGAAAAAATGACAGGCTCAAGGTTCCTGCGCGGAATTACCATTCCCGGAGGGTTGAAAAAGGACATCCCCGATTCACTCCTGAACGACCTTCCTGCCTTCCTGGAAAAGTTTTCCAGGGCATTTGAAACTGCTTTCGAGAGGGCAATGTCTTCATCTTCACTTATTGACAGGTTTGCAACGACAGGCGTGATAAAAAAGGAACTTGTCTCTCCGCTTAACCTTACAGGCCCTCTTGCCAGAGCTTCAGGCTGTCCTGCCGACACCAGGCTCGACAGGCCCTATGGAGCCTATAAAGACTTTGCTCCGGAACTTTCAGTAAGGAAAATAGGGGATGTATTTTCCCGCTTTGAGGTAAAAGCCAATGAGGTCCGTGCATCTGCGGACCTGATCCTGCGCCTCGCAGAAAAACTTCCACAGGGCCCCATATTTGCTGAAAGTACCGGATACGCCGGATACGCCGGGCATAATCTAAGAGAAGCAAATTGCCCTGGAGCTACAGGATATTCCCTTGCCCTTGTAGAAGCCCCAAGGGGACAGAACCTGCACTGGGTCTACATGAAAAACGGGCTTGTTGACCGTTATAAGGTAAGAACGGCATCTTTCTGTAACTGGCAAGTTATAGAACATGCAGTACTCGGAAATATTGTTCCCGACTTTCCCCTGATCAACAAGAGCCTTAACCTCTCCTATGCAGGAACCGACCTTTGAATATACAAAAACTCAGGAAACACGAGGTATAATTATGGTAAACCCTCTTTCCCTCTTTCTCCGTCCCAAGGTTACGGAGACCTTTGAATTCCGGGATGAAGAATTGGAAGCCCTTGGAGCAGAAATCAAAAAAGAGATCCCGAAAGTTTTCGGGCACAGCCTTGCCATCCGCGAACTGGATTCAGGCAGTGACAATTCCACAGAGATTGAAATCTCAAACCTCGGAAACCCTCATTATGATGTTGAGAGGTTTGGGATCTCTTTTGTTGCTTCCCCGAGACACGCTGACGTCCTGATGGTTACGGGAGCAGTTACCCTTAACATGGCTGAAGCCGTGAAAAAAACCTATGAAGCCATGCCCTCCCCAAAATTTGTGGTAGCAGTGGGAGACGATGCCTGTGACGGCGGGATCTATAAGGGTTCTTACGCCGTACTCGGCGGGGTTGATAAAATCCTGCCTGTGGATATGAAGATTCCCGGAAACCCACCTTCTCCGAAAGAAATCCTGAAAGGGATTTTTGCCCTTGTAAAAAACGCCTCCAAATAAAAGCATCCAATAAACGTGAATAAAAGCACAATAAACGTGAATAAAAACATCAATAAATGTGAAAACTCCTTCTGCTTCGGGCAGAGGAGGCTTCTTTTTTAGTGTTAAAACTTACTTTTTATTCCTCCCTCATCGGACTGCGAGTCTCTCAATTTCGGGAAAAAAATATACCTGAGAACCTCAGGAAACCGGAAGAATACAGAGGAAAAAGTGAACTCCCAGAAAGGAGTAATCTCAAAGGGAGAACGCATGTCTGAAAGTTCGGGAAATCCAGATGCACAAACAGAAAAAGAAGTATCTGCCGCCAAGAAGTGGCTTTCAGTTAAAGAAGCCGAAGCTCTTGGCTACTACGATTTTATGAGTTACCTGGGAGTACCCTATTATCATACAGGCGGCCTTGCATCCACCAAAAAACTTGCAGAGTTATGCCGGATTGACAGGACGAAAAAAGTCCTGATGGTAGGCTGTGGAACCGGCTTTTCTGCCTGTTTCCTTGCCAGAAAAATCGGCTGTGAGGTGGTGGGAATTGATATTGCAGAACTTTCCATTGAGAAGGCAAAAGAGCGGGACAGAAGGCAGGGAGTTTCGGATAGGGTGAAGTTCAGGGTTGGGGACGCTTATGCCCTGCCCTTCGAAGCCGGGACTTTTGACGCCGTGATAACCGAGTTTGTGTCCCAGTTCCTGGACAGGGGCAGGGCCTTCAAAGAATTCGCGCGGGTCCTGAAACCGGAGGGCTACGTGGGAATCAACGAAATGTACAAAGAGGAGAGGATTCCCCCGAAAGCCGCTGAAGAAATCGCTTATGCAGAAAAAGTATTCAGGGAAATAACAGGGCTTCCCTTTTCCCTCTCCACGCCGGAAGAATGGAAAAAGGGACTTGAGGAAGGGGGGCTCAAAGATGTAAATGTCCGGAAGTTCAGGCCTTCTCCAGGCCCTGGAGAAGTAAAAGCCCTTATGGAAGGGATGGGCGGAAGCTGGAAATTTTCCAGGTACTTTGCAGAGCTGATTTTGAAAATGGGAAAATATTACCTGTTCAGCAGAACGATCCGGTACCGGTTCAACCGACTGGGAGAAGGCAAAAAAATCCTGCTCCGAAAAAAGTCAACCTCAAAATATGTGGGTTACGTCCTTGCTACCGGAATAAAGGAATGAGAAAAGGATTAGAAAGACAGACCGAAAATAAAAAAGGCAAAGAGACGAGGGAGAAGAAAAATAGGAAGTGAAAAAGGCAGAGAAAAAGGAAAAAAAAGGTGAAGAGTAAGGAAAATAGCAAAGAAAAAGGAAAAAAGGCAAAGAGTAAGGAAAATAGCAAAGAAAAAGGAAAAAAAGGTAAAGAGTGAGAGAAATAGCAAAGGGTAAGGAAAATAGCAAAGAAAAAGAGCTTAACTTTAGGAAAGTAAGTGCTTTTTGGAAAAAAATATAAGGAATCAACTGAAAAGTAGCGCATGAGTGTTGCACTAAGTCCCCCTCACTATTTTCTTCTGGGAGAAAAAAGGACTTTTGCCAATGAAGGTTGCTTCCTGAAAAGAAATGAAGGAGAAACACTCCGGCATACTTGAGAAGCTTCTAGGGGAGATGGAGTAAAATGAAAATATCACTTATTGACCTGGCGTTCCTATCTGAAAAAAGGAAAGATTTATTGCTCCTTCTGGAAGAAGGGCCCAAGACAGGCGACGAAATAAAAACAGCCCTTAACGTTACCTCGACTTCAATCATGCCCCAGATCAAGAAATTAAAGGAAGGGCGTCTGATCGTGCTGGATGAAAACAATGCCTACAGTCTCACGGATATGGGGGAAATAGTTGTTGAGAAGATGGAGCCTCTGCTTGATACGGTCAGGGTTTTCGAGGAAAACTACGATTACTGGATTAACCATGATTTTACCGCAATTCCTGAGCATCTTCTTAATAGGATTAATGAACTCGGAAATTACTTCATGCTTGAAGCCGATCTTAACCGGCTTTTCGAAGTCCCAGAAGACTTCAAGAAGAATCTTCTTGAGTCGAAACACATAAAAATGTTTCTTTCATATTTCAATCCCCTCCATATTGAAATTTATTCAGAGCTCGTAAGAAAAGAAGCAGAAATATGCCTTGTCCTGACAGAACCGGTCTTTGATAGAATGAAAAAGGATTATTTTGAAGACCTGAAGACTCTTGTAGATTCAAAGAATACGGAAGTCTATATCTGTGACAAAAATGTAACACTTAAAGACGTCGTAACAGAACGTTTCTGCTCTCTTGTACTCTTTGATAAAAAAGGAAAATTTGACCATCAGCGGTTGATGAGCTTCGATGAAAGCGCACTTAAATGGTGCGAAGAGCTCTTTATATATTATAAAGAGATGTCCAGACGCCTGGAGAAAATATAATTTTTCACTGGTAATATGGTCTGTTTAAGACAGAAGTAGCATCTTTTTGAAACATAAGACTGAAGCCGGATAGAGACGAAAATCGAATCTGGACTGGAAATGGGATTAGGAAAAATACCTCAGCTCGAAATAGAAAAAATATCTTTCCGGCTACAATAGTTTTCCAATGTTAGCTTACTTTTCCTGATGTCCTCTGCTTTCCAGACAGTAAATCTCTTTAGATTACTTTAGATTGTAAATCCCGTCTCAGATTTCAAAACTTCTAATTACCAGCGTGTTTGTGATATTTTTTGATATATTACCAATTTTTTAAAACATATAAAATTTATATAATTAAAGATATATTTTGAGCTTGCAGTTCTGTGTCCTCTCTTTAGTCTCCCAGATACTTATCGATAAGGGACCTGAACCTGTGGATATCTATGGGTTTTGAGATATAATCCACGCATCCCATTTCGATAAAGTGTTCTTCACTTCCCTTCATAGCATGGGCTGTGACAGCTATCACTGGAATATCTGCAATAGCAGGGTTCTTTTTGATCCTGTCCATAACCTCAAGCCCATCCATTTTAGGAAGTTGCATATCGAGGAGGATAAGATCGAACTTTTTCTCAGCAAGGCGTTCAAGAGCCTTTATCCCGTCCTCGGCTTCTGTGACACGGTGGCCGTAAAACTCAAGGAGGTCCAGGATCAGTTCCATGTTCATGGGGTTATCTTCGACAATAAGAATTTCTTTCATCTTCACGCCTCTTCAGCATAGCTAATTGTTTTATCCTATTAATTAACTCTTTTCTTCCGAATGTACCCTTTTTAAGAATAGAAATAAGACGCTCCTTAAGTTCACCGTTCAGTTCTTCAATATTCTTCTCAGTAAACTCTCCTGCGGTACATACAATTAAAGGAATGTCTTTTGTCTTCTCATCTGCTCTCATGCGGGAAATTACCTCAAATCCGCTTATTCCCGGCATCAGCAGATCGAGGATAAGAATATCTGGCTGCTGCTCGGAAAAGAGGCTTTCCAGACCTTCCTGCCCACTATAAGCCTTTACTACCTCAAAGCCTTCGGGTTCAATCATTGAACTCAGCAGTTCCACTGCATTATCATCGTCGTCAATGATAAGAATCCTTGGCTCTTCGAACCTTAATTTACCTGTGATCTCTCTTAAGGAATCCAGCAGTTCGATTCTTTTTACTGGCTTTGTAAAGGAATAAGTTGCCCCAAAGGCAATTCCCAGCTCGTTATTATCTGTCACTGAAATAATAAGTATGGGAATGCGGGCGGTCTCAGGATCGCTCTTCAGCTGTCTCAGGACACCCCAGCCGTTAGTATCAGGAAGGAAAACGTCTAGCGTGATAACATAAGGTTTCAGTTTCTTTGCAACGTTTAAAACATCTTTTCCTCTATATAGAGAGGCTGTACTGTACCCGTCTTCCCTGAGAACAACTGAAATCAGCTCATTGGAATTCCTCTCGTCATCAACTACGAGAACAAGATTCTGCGCTCCAATACTCTTTTCAGGAAGAAGGATCTCAGGAAGCTCGATTTCGTCCTGAAGGTCTTCTACACCCTCTTTCACGGAAAAGGTAGCTGCTTTATTCATTTCAAACTCAAGCATTAAATCGTCAATTTCCCTAGTATCGGCTTTTCGGGACTCAGGCGGTTTGGTGAGAGGAATTATAAACATAAAAGTACTGCCTTTCTTAAGTTCACTTTCAACCCAGATATCTCCCTGGTGTAGATGTACAATTTTCTTCACGAGAGCAAGCCCAAGCCCTGTCCCGCAGTACTGCTTGGCGGATGATGCATCGATCTGAGTAAAGGGCTGGAAAAGTTTTTTCTGGTCTTCAGAAGAAATACCAATCCCTGTGTCCTTTACAGAAAAAATAGCTCGGTTTCCGCTTTTTATACAGTGGACAGATACCTTGCCTCCTTCCGGGGTAAACTTGACCGCATTGCTTACAAGATTGTAAAGAATCTGAATAAAACGGTTTTTGTCGGCTTGAATATCTGCAAAATCCGATTCTACCTTAAAGCTTATTTCAAGAGATTTTACCTGGGTAAGAGGAGAAAGAGTAGCCTTCACCTCTTCGAAAACCGATTCAATCGAAAACTCACTGTAATGCAGCTCCATTTTTCCGGCTTCTACTTTTGAGAGGTCAAGAATGTCATTTATAAGTCCCAGAAGATGTTTTCCGCTGGTAGAGATGTTATTAACATATCTCAGCTGTTTTCCGTTGAGTTCCCCAAAAACTCTCTCAAGCAGTATGTCTGAAAAACCAATGATGGAATTCAGAGGTGTCCGCAGTTCATGACTCATATTGGCAAGGAACTCACTCTTTGTACAGCTGGCAGCCTCAGCTTCCAGTTTTGCCTGAAGGAGCTTCTCTTCAGAACGTTTGTATGCTGTAATATCGAGCCCTGTTTGCAGGACTCCGGTTACTCTTCCGTTATTATCCTTTATCAGATTTGCACGGATCATCCAGACTTTTCCGTCCGGAGTAACTACCTCTCCGAACTCCTCATTTCCGGATTCAAGCGCTTTTTGTGCAAAAGATTCTCCGGAAACAGCATCGGACATTGGAGAAAATTCCTCATATCTGTGCCCAATAATGTTTTCAAGCTTAAGACCTGCATGGTCCAGAGAAGCCCTGTTTGCCCAGACGATTCTCAGCTCAATATCCATAAAGATCACGAGTTCGCTGAGAGAGTTAAGAATAACCCTCTTCTCGTGTTCCTGAGCTTTAGATTTATCAGAATTTATTTTCAGCCGGTCAAGCATCCGGTTTATTCCTTCAGTTAACCTTGAGAGCTCATCATCCCCGTTCATAATACAATGTGCTGAGAAACTTTCGTCCTTACCCACTTTTTCTACAAAGTTATCAATGGCGACAATTCTGGATACTACCTCCCTGTCAAGAAGGAACTTACAGACTGCTCCGACCATGAGACCTGAAAACAGGAGGAAGAGTACGATATACTTAAGAGACTTCCTGCCTTCTGCATAGATGTTCCTGTCAGCATCCGCCCGAACCATGACGGTTGGATTTCCGTAAAGGTCTTCGTGGATATAATAACCTGCTAACCTGTTCCCCTCTACAATATGTGTGAAACTCTCGTTTCCATTTTCGAAAAAGGCTTGCTGGAAATCAGGAGGCACGCTATTGGGACTGTAAAGCAAAACCGGATTTCCTGTAATTTTCTGGATGGACTCGACAAAACTGGAATCCAGATTCATCCCCAGGATTATTGTGCCGATTATTTCCCTGTTATCGTATGCAGCAGATACGGGGCGGCAGGAAACAATTGCAGGTCCGTTTTTCAGAAGGAGCATCCCATTTAAAGAGCTCGTTTCTCCCCTGCAGAGAAGGCTTCCAGCATTTATTTTGTGGTTGATTTCGGGAATTATTGAGTCATTGGAAGCATTACCAGCGTTTATTGAATCCGAAACCTGAGAGTATATGATGTCCCCTGAACTATTGACAAAAAAAATGAAGTCGTATCCGCTCAGGGTAAAAAGATCAGTGAGCACAGTTCTGCCAAGATCTTCTTGATTCTCACTTAGCATAAAAGCCCTGATGTCTTCCCTTGAAGAAAGGGCAGAGTTTGTCTCATCCAGTTGTATGATCTGGAAATCAATTACATTATGTATATTTTCCACGGTGCCAATTGCCTCTTTCTCCTCCAGGTCGGAAAAACTCGAGTAGAGGATATTCTGAGATGCAAAAATGACGAGCGAAGTAAGGAGGGCAAAAATGATATAGATAATAACAAAAATTTTTCTACTTACATTCATATTATGAACTCGGCTGGGTTGAAACAGAATAGGGGGTTAAAAAATAATTGTAGCAGATAGACTTGGGATGGTAAATATATAAAATACTCCACATACATAGTATAAAAGTTTATCCAGAGTTAATAGTTAAAGGGGATAATAAGGCTTTATTATCAAAAAAACGGATATATGGCATATTTTATAAAAAAATATATTAAATAAGAAGCAAAAACAGAACTTGCCAAAAGTGTTAATTGTCACATAATTTACTATCACACTATCTCATAAGTTATGTATCAGCTTTCTTTTCCGGCATGTCAGCTTTTTTTTCCAGCATGTCAGCTTTCTCTTCCAGCCTACCTTTCAAAATACCCTTCCAGCCATTTTGAGTCCAGAGTAATTTATCCTCGGAAGTGACCGGATCACCATTTAAAGAATCTAGCTGCCCAGTTCACATTTTTTCTCAGGAGATATTTCCTCAGTTCATCGATCCCCAGGAGGAAAACCGCAAAAGGAACGGCGAGTAGCATGTACCTGAGATCAATTGGAGCGGTGTTGAAGATAAGGTTAGCAAATGGATTCCAGATAATGAGGGCAAGAATCAGGAGTTCGCTTGCAATTCCCAGGAGAACCGGGCGGTTGCTGAACAGTCCCATTGAGAAGACAGACTGAAACCGGGTTCTTGAAGCAAACACATTAGCGATCTGACAAATGATCACGGCGGAGAAGAAAGCGGTTATTGCCTGCATATAAAGGGGATTAGTGTTTGCAAGCTGCTCACCGAAACTCCAGCCCCCATCAAAAAGTACGGCAAAATAACAGAAGAAACCTGCAGCAGCCTCTATAGGCCCTTTTACTCCATAGGATGTCAAAAGCACCTGGGGAGTTAATAACTTTTCATTCCTTGGTCGGGGAGGCCTCTTCATAATATCTCCCTCTCCTTTTTCCACCCCCAGAGTAATGGCAGGAAGGATATCAGTCCCCAGGTCGATTGCCAGGATAAGCTGGACAGTCATAGGAAGGGGAATAGAAAGGAGAACAAAAGCTATGAAGGGCAGGATCTCAGGGATATTGCTTGTAAGGATGTAAACAATAAACTTTTTTATGTTATCAAAGACGGTTCTGCCCTCTTCTACAGCATTTACTATCGTAGCAAAATTGTCGTCCAGAAGCACCATGTCTGCGGCTTCACGAGCCACTGTCTCTTATACACATCTGACGCTGCCG